>JAQGOX010000373.1 GCA_028293365.1 Verrucomicrobiales bacterium
AAGAGACAAAAACCTAAAACCCCAACAGAGCCTAAAACGCTAACTTAATTTTCCCGTTTTTTGGTCTGAACAATGGGGTCCACTTCTTCGGATACAATATAAGATGTTGATTCGAATCTGAAACCGAGATCATTGTCCAGGATCCGCACCGTGGTTTTGGAAAGGCCTGAAATCGCCGTTCCTGGGCTTGCATTTGTCAGCACCAACCGGAATGTCTGCACCGGTTCTTTGAAGCCATCGTTTATAATCGGCACTACAATTGTTTTGAAACTCTCTTCCGGTTTAAAGGTCAAAGTTCCTGTGACTGGTATATAATCAATGTCCGCCGTCGCGGTCAGGGGTTCCGAGAAGTAATCCACGCTGATCTCACCCGGTGTATCGGTGCCCCGGTTCACTGTCAGAACTACCTCGGTTCCGGTTTCAGAAACATCATAAGATAAAGCACCAAAACTGAACCCCGGGTCGTCATCCTGGATGGTGACAGTCGTTTTGGCTTTGGTTCCCAGCGCAGTGCCCGCGCTTGGATTGCTCAGGATGAGCGAAAACGTCTCGGTCGATTCTTTAAGGCCATCTTTAACGAGTGGTATTCGAATTGTTTTGGAGGCTTCGTTTTCTGAAAAGGTCAAAGTGCCAGCCACTGGAACATACTCTACGTCTGGAGTGGCGGTGCCTGGGAGCGTTGAATAATCAACGGTCACTGCACCGGGGAGATCCGTGCCTCGGTTCACCGATATATTGATCTCGCCCGCACCTTCGACTGCGGTGTAACTGCTGCTGGCAAAGGCGAAGCCCGGATCGTTATCCTGAATGCTAACGGAAATAAAGCTTCGCAGGCCCAATATTTCGCCTGGGCTCGCATTGGTAAGTATGACAAGAAAGGACTCAGAGAGTTCGCGTATCCCGTCGTTTAAGATGGGAATGCGAATTTCTTTGAAGGCGTCGGCGGGTTGGAACTGCAACGTACCGCTTACCGGCGTGTAATCGGTTCCCGGGGTGGCAGTCGATGGTTCGGTATAGTAATCGACCGTCATCGAACGAAGGGCCGGGCTCGCGCGAAGCACTTGCAAAATGACCATGGGATTCGATTCCGCAACCGTGAATACAGAGGTCGCAAAACGGAAACCGGAATTGGACAGGTTGCCCGCCACCGCCGTCAGTGTTCCCGCGAGCAGGAAGACCAGAGCAAACCACGCACCCAGGATGGCGCGCAAACGGGGGACTTCGGGTGGTTTCGGCCCTAAGCCACCTTCCGGTTTCAAAACGATAGTGTCTGTTTTCATGTTCTTTCGGGTAGTTGCTGCCCTGATATTTCCCGATTCAGGCTAATAAGAGTTCTCAACCGATTTTTGCCTTCGGAAATTCGGTATTCATTTTCCGCCCCCGAATGAATCCGACGATTCGGCAGCACGCAAGACGGTGGCTTCGACGGTTGACCGAGTTTGATTTACGATTTGAAATAATCAGTTTTTCCTCTTCTTCATCTATACATGCGACAAACAGTGGAGATTTCATTCATAAAAGTTTGGAATTTTTTGAGTGCGCGATTCGGCCAGGGTTTAAAATGAGCGTTCCATTTGTGCATTACATGTGTAGTTCACTCACAACTGTAAGTCATACATGAAATCACCGAAAATAACGGAGACGGAATTGGATGTTAGTGTGTGGATTTGGCCAGCGAATCGTTTCTGGAGCGAGCCTTTGGAGGATCGCTTAAGCCGATGCTAGCCCATTTTGCGGAACAGCAAAAACTGAGCAAGTGGTTCAGTTTGAGTAAATTGCGTGAGAGTGATCGAAATTTGCTGAACTTCTAAAAGCGAGGTTCATTTCAGGTCGAAGGAGAACGCGTTGTTATAAATAGTTTAACTCATCCAGAGTAGCTCGTGAGTCGAAATTTAATTTCACTTTTTTTGTGCATTCTTCAGGTTAGTCCGGTCTATACCTGTGCGATTCTCAATTAACCACAGGTATGGGAATAGTCTTTTGATTGGAAATGGGCGGTAAAAACTAAAAGGGGGATAAATGAAGTCAATTGCAAGATCGGGCTATGTATTTGCGGCAGTTGCGGCGGTGTGTTTATGCAGCGCCGTAAACAACAGAGCGGCTACGACCCGGGAGGGGGCCGAGGCTGAAGCCATGATGCAGAATATGGATGCGGACCAGCGTGCCGCCTTCGAAGCACGTGCGAAGGACAAGGCGTGGAAACCCGCCGCTCGCGAGGTCGGGCTGATTCAAGTCGGCGATGGGAAAGCTCCCGGTGAATTGCGCAATTTTTGCCTCAATAAGGAGGGTAATATTTTGGCGTGCTTCGCCCCGGCAAATGGCGCTTCCGCTATTCGCATCTATTCGCCAGCCGGAAAGCTTCTGAAGTCATTAGCGGTCGAGGTTAAACCGATGGCCGTTTGCGTGGCGAAAGATGGGAATATTTTTGTTGCTGGGGATGGCCGCGTATTGAAATTGAATGCTGCCGGAAAGGTTATTGCGTCCGCGCCTTCACCTATCGCCAGCGAGCCGGTGATTATAACCAAAGAGACGGAGGATATGGTTAAGGAGATGATTGCCCAATCCGGGCGGACCTTCGCCGCGGAATTGGCCGCCATGAAGACCACCCTCGAAAAGCGGCGTGCCGATGTTACCGGCTTGGCGGTCACAGATGGGGACCTTTTTATGGCTGTCCCGGCACCCAGTGATTTCAGTTACCGGATTTATCGCTTCGATCACTCCCTGGGCAAGCCGAAGCTGGTCGTCGAAAAGCTTCGGGGATGTTGTGGGCAAATGGACGTTCAGACGCATGACAACCAACTTTGGGTTCCGCACAATGCCCGTCACGCCGTTGAAAACCTCGATCGCGAGGGCAAGCAACTCGCTAAATTCGGTAAATCGGGAAGGGTCAAAGCATCCGACTTCGGTGGATGTTGCGAACCGAAGAATATACGTGTTCTGGATAACGGCGACATTCTCGCGGCTGAATCGGGACCGCCAACCTGTATCAAACGATTTTCCGCCAGCGGCGAATTCAAGGAAGTTGTGGCGCTCGTCGAAAATACCAAAGGTGATTGTGTGCGCGTGACTGTGGAAATGAGTCCGGATGGTGGGAGTTATTACATGCTCGATACCACGCGCGACGCCATCCGTGTATTCGCGGCCAAACGTTAAGTTGATCCAAACTTCTGTGCGGAGGTTTTCATGAAGTGTGGCAATCGAGTTTTACGAGCTGCCGCCATTGCTCTAGCCGGGTTACTGGCGGTTAATCTGGTTGTGGCCAAAGCTCCGAAGAACGGAGAAGACTCGATTTTGCTCGTTGTCATGGATCCGCTTGCGCGCGAGCTTGCTTGTGCGTGTGTCAAAGGTTACGGGCAACGCGATTATCGCAAACTCGCAGCCCGCTTGGATTCGGCTCTCAAGGAACGTGTTACCATCGAGTTCTCGGATGACCTCGCCGATTCCATGGCCAGCGTTAGTCCACTACGCGAAGTCATCGTGATTGGCGATCGATCGCTGGTGGCCCATGGAGCGAAAAAGGGAGGGTGGAATTGCCATGCGATCTGTGAATTGACTGATCGTGACGGCAACACCACGATGACTTCTTCTTTCATCGCGCGTGCCGACGATTCAGCGAAGGAATTGAAGGAGGTTGCCAAGCGCAAAATCTTCTTCGGCCTGGTGGAAGGCGATGAAAAATACACCGCAAGTTTGGCGGCACTGCGCGGGGTCGGCGGGGAACCGTCGACACGGGAAAAGCATCTGTCGTATAGCGACGCCGCGTTGGATCTTCTGGATAGTAACCTCTCACCGCTGCCTATTGCAGTCATCCCGACTTACGCGTTACGAATGCTCGAAGGCTGCGGCAGCGTGAAGCCCGGCAATTTGAGGGTAATTGGCAGGACTCGGCCAGTTCCCTTCATAACAGTTTTTGTGTCGGATAAGATGCCGGCGGAAAAGCGGGAGAATATTTCCAAAGCGCTCCTTTCCATCAAAGACGATGAAAGATTGCTCAACGCGATGGAGAGCAAGGATGGTTTTCGAGCGGTTAAGGTAGAAGCGAATGACGGCTCAGTGCAAACCCCAGGGGACACAGATTCAAAGCGAAGTGTTGAAGCCTCGGAGTCCTCGTGGCCCGATTGGCGTGGGTCGCATCGCGATGGACATGTGCCACGCCTCCCGACGCGGCTTCCCTCTGTGGTGAAGGTCGTATGGAAAAAGGGAGCAGTGGCTGGGGGCCTTTCTGGATTAAGCGTGAGCGGTGGGCGCCTGATTTCGGCCGAGCGCGACTTTGCCGATGAGAATGATGTTTACCGCTGTCTGAATGCGGATAGTGGCGAACTGATCTGGCGCCAACAGTTTCCGGCGCGCGGCAAATCCCTTGATTATGGTCAGTCGCCGCGAGCGACTCCAGTGATTCACGACGGCCGCGTTTATCTGCTCGGCGCTTTTGGGGATTTGCGCTGTGTGAACTTTGCTGATGGTAAAGTGATTTGGGAACGCCATCTGCTTAGTGAGTTCCATGCAGAATTGCCGACGTGGGGAATGTGTTCCACTCCGCTGATCGTCGATGATTTGCTCATCGTTAATCCGGGATCCACCAACGCCTCCCTGGCCGCGCTTGATTGCGAAAGTGGCGTCTCTCGTTGGACGACATCCGGTTGGCCTGCTGCGTACTCTGCCTTTGTTTGTGCTAATCTGGGAGCGCGAATGCAGATCGTCGGGTACGACCAACGTTCCCTCGGAGGTTGGGACGTCCAATCGGGGAGGAGACTTTGGGAACTCACCCCGCCGGGCGGTCGGGATTTTAATGTGCCCACACCGATTGCTTTCGATGGAAGTGTCGTCGTGGCGACCGAGAATAATGGAACCCGCCTTTATCATTTCGATCAATTCGGTCAAATCGATTGCAAACCCCATGCGGCGTTTGCCGATCTCGCGCCGGAAACCATCTCGCCCGTCTCAATTCAGGGTCGTCTCTTCGGTATCGCCAATCATCGTTTGTATTGCCTCGATCTGAAGCAGGGTCTGCGCCCGGTTTGGTCTCACGAGGAAAAGGCTCTGGGCGACCACGCCAGCCTGATCGCGGACGGTGAACGTCTGCTTGTAACCACGTTGAGTGGTGAACTCATTTTATTGGACGCTCGCGCAGACACGTACGCCGTTTTATCGCGAATGCGTTTGTTTGAGGATGATGTGGAAGTTTATTCGCATCCGGCTCTGGTGGGAACGCGCCTTTATGTGCGGGGCGGTTCCAGCATTGTCAGCGTTGAACTGGGTTTGGACTGAGATTGGAAGCAAACATGAGGTCCACTTTATCGCTAACCGCCGCATTTATCGTCCTGGCTTTTACGGCGTGCTCGACGACTTCGCAATTGGGGTTTTCATCGAGCCGAAAACTTCTGCCGACGCTTCGAGCTTATGCGCGGGAAGTTGCCGGTGAACTCAGTCTGGTCCCCACGGAGAGACGGCAGGTGCTCGATAAGATCGCCGCCGACATCACCGCCCGGCTCAATGCGGGAGATCCCGCGCTGCTCACTTTTATTTGCACTCACAATTCCCGCCGCAGCCATATGTCGCAAATTTGGGCGCAAACGGCTGCCTACTATTATGGTCTCGATAACGTTCAGGCCTTCTCGGGTGGAACTCAAGCCACCGCATGCAATTGCCGTACGGTGACCGCGATGCGCCGGGCAGGCTTTGCGATTGAAGACGCCACCGCGGGCGACAATCCTCTTTATCTGGTTCGCTATGCAGAGGATCTACCTCCCATCCGCGCCTATTCGAAATTGTACAATGCTGATCCCAATCCGAAACATGATTTTATCGCGCTAATGACCTGCAGTGTGGCGGATAAGAGTTGTCCGATTGTGGAAGGAGCCACTTCTCGCTACGCCATTCACTACGCCGACCCGAGGCTGTGTGATGATACACCAACCGAAACGGCCGCTTATAATGAACGCTGCCGTGAAATTGCGCGGGAGATGTTTTACATTATCGCGGAGGTTCGGCGGGACCGGAATTCGGCGGGATCTTCGCGAGCTCCTCACACAAACCTTGCGGTGCGTCGTTAGCAGAAGAGTTGAGCCTTATTGCAGGTCTTTCGGCATGTGGGTGCAACCAATATGCCAGGAGACTTCTGATAGTTTGCGCGGCGGCGAGCGCGACTTGCTGCCGGAGTTGGATCGACCTCCGGTTGGTTCACCTGCGCGCATATTAAATGGCGTTCCCTGAAAATTTTGAAAATCGGTTGCTTGCGGTATTGGAACACCTTCGTGTAATGTGCCGCCGAGATTGCGTGGGGCAGTGCAATCCGATCGAACCCTGCATGTTTGTAGTTCTCCGATAAACGGGTTCGATCGATACGCGATCTTAGTGGTTCAAAGGTAGATTTGCCGGTGTGGCGAAATGGCAGACGCACAGGACTTAAAATCCTGGGGGTGTAAAAACCCGTGTCGGTTCGAGTCCGACCACCGGCACCAA
>JAQGOX010000383.1 GCA_028293365.1 Verrucomicrobiales bacterium
TGCCTGCTGATTCATTTTTTCTTGAGCATTCGCGGGACCGCGAAATCAACTATATCCATCGCAGTATTGGCCGATGGACGGAGGCTCTCGGGTTTGTCACCGCGCGCCTTGCCAATACCGAAACGCTCTCCTGCCTGGATATCGGCGCGTCACCTTTTACCTTTTTGCTGGGAAACCGTTTCGGAAAAGTCCAGGCCTTGGATCTGACCAGCGCCTTAAAAAAGCGTTGTGAGCTTTTTGGGATTCAATTGTTCGAAGGAGGAGTGACCACCGCTGGTTCCATCGCAGGGCTGCAAAAGGTCGATTGCATTTTTTTTCTGGAAGTGATCGAGCATGTTCATCAATCGCCTGTGGATATTTTAAAATCTCTGCGCGGTCTCTTGAAGCCGGGAGGGTTACTGATCCTGTCGACTCCGAACATGATGTGTTTCGCGAATCGGGTGGCGATGCTTTTCAACAAGAAACTAAAGTCCTTTACTTATCCGCCCTTTAGTTTGAAGGATGGCGCACATGGATTTGGACACGATCGAATTTATATGCCCGCAGAGTTGCGCGATTACTTCGTCGAGAGCGGATTCCAGAACGTGGAGACCTTTTATCCCCGTCACTTCGACGATCTTGCGCACGAAAACTTTGGTCTTTTAGGGCTCGTCAAATCGATGGTTCCGGCCGCCGCCAAATCGATTTTCCCTTCGATGCGTGATGGCGTGGCACTGGTGGGCAGGCAATCCTGAATTGCAGCGATCCACGGATGAATTAATTGTTACTCTGCGAAGCCGAGTAACAAATTTCCAGCTTTAGCGTTGGCTGTTACGGGGCATAAACCCTAAAGTACCGGGCGGAATCGAAAGTGTTGTTTGTATAGAAAATGTCAAAGGTGCCGGTTATCCCTGGCGCGTTTGTTTGGAAGCTCATCCAATGCGTAAGATCGGTTGTGCCCTGCACTTCGTAGTTTCTACCAATAGTGCCCGAGAATATTAAGTGGATCAGGTGATTTGAATAATTGCCCAATGTCAGCGTATTCAATGGATAAACCTGGAGTTCAAACGCACCAATATCGCAGCCGCTTCCGAAAGGTCGAATGATTCCGCGCTGGTCGGTCGGAGGACAATAAATCGCAAGGCCATGGTCGATCGCAGGACTGCCAGGTAATAAAGCCATGGTTGGGGTTGGCCCGCCGTAATCGCCAAGAGAGCTTATGCGTGGATCGGTGTCATTGAAACTTCCGGGGGCGGTAAATTGGCAACTCGAATCGGAACTAAGATTATTTCCCTTGTCTATCAGAACACCGAAGCAATTGCTGCCTCCGTTGTTGTTTGCGACGATGGTATTTTGCAGTGTCCCAAGCCCATTCGTACTAAAAATTCCTCCGCCCTGCGCCGGTGCAATTGCGTAGACATAATGGTCGCGTCCTGGATGGAGGTCATTTGAAGCGACGGTACACTGGGATAGAAGCATCGTGCCTTGATCGAAAATACCGCCCCCTTCAGCAGCGCTACCGGGAGCTCCATTCGCGCCGAAAGCCTGGTTGAGAGAGATCGTCGTATTCGCTGCCGATAATCTGCCAGCATTGAAGATTCCGCCACCTTTGCCGGGCTTTGCTCCGTCAATGAAGCTTCCTCCGTCGCCAGCGCGAGTTTCGTTTCCTGCAACCGTGCTTCTTTCCAGCGTTAAAGCGGCTGCGTTATAAATTGCGCCTCCGGCTGCTTCACCCCCGCCTCCCCGCGACCCTGGGCCGCCGATGCTCAGGTTTCCTGAAAACAAGGTGTCAGTTATATCGAGGTAGCTTGAAGTGAAAAGTGCTCCGCCGTGAGCCAAGCCTCCTCCCGAATCACGGCCGCCATCGTCAGGACAAAAGGCACTATTTGTAAGAAACTTGCAGAAGGAAATATTCGCAGAGGTGTTGGTCAGGAAAACAGCTCCGCCTCGAGCAGGACCGATGGACCCGCCATTATTGAGAGAGGGGCTTTCGGCGCCTCCGACGGCATGGTTTTGCGAAAAACCAGTTTCTGTGATCGAAATGGCGCCCCCTTCGATAAACAGCGCGCCCCCCGAGCCATCGCCTCCTTTATAATATAAATATGATCCGAAACCCACGCCAGCCGTTGCGCTGTTGTTTCGAATTTCCGATGCGGTGATATTAATGATTGCATCCTTGCTCGAAATCGCACCTCCAAATGCGTCGCCACCGCCGCCTCTACCTCCCTGACACTTATTACTCGAGATCAACGTGTGGTTAATGGCCAGGGATCCGCCTACAGAATAAATGGCCGCCCCGAATGCCTGACCGCGTCCAGACTGCCCAGCAACCATCTCGCTACCGCCGATGCACACGTTGCTCAATAATAAGCAATTTGTGAGGAAGACGTGTCCCCCGGCATTGTAGATGCCTGCACCAAACACTGACCCGGCGGGAGAACCGTTCGTTCCCATCTGTTTTCCATTTGTTATCGTTAATCCAATGGCGGTAAAGTCGACATTTGCCGCTATGGAAAATACCCTCACGGAATCACCACCACTTATCGATACATTGTGCCCATTGGCATTCAAAACCGCATTGGTTGTAATCTGAAGGGTACTTGATAGAATAATCGTTGCATCACATCCGAAATTGATCATGCCGCCCCTTAGTAAGGCAGCGCGCAGAGAGTTTTCATCACAGACAGGCCCCGGTCGCGCCGAAAGGAGGGATGGAAATGTTACGAGGGCGCAAAAGTAAATTGAAATACGAAAAAACCGGATCTTCATTGTAAAAAGCGATGAAGGGTCGAATCGACTTTGTAACCTCCACCAGCCAATTAAAATAAGGCGCGGAAGAAATTCGTGCAAATTTTATTTATTATTACTTTATAAATTTGGAAGAGCTTTTATGCGATTAGTTCTTGCACAACTCTCGCATTTTGCTTGCCGGTTAAACTCAATTCCTGCCCGTTGCGCTGATAGGTGAGTTTATCATGTTCGAAACCGAAGAGGCGAAGCAGCGTGGCGTGGTAATCGTAATGATTCACCACATCTTTCACTGCTTTATGACCCCATTCATCTGTCTCACCATGAGCGTATCCGCGCTTAAATCCGCCACCCGCGAGCCACATGCTGAATCCATGGGTATTATGATCGCGACCGACTTTCTCCCTCCCAGTATCGTTTTGTAACACGGGCAAGCGGCCCATTTCGCCACCCCAGTGAACAACCGTCGTGTCGAGCAATCCCAGTGTCTTCAAATCTTTGACTAAAGCGGCGGCTGGTTTGTCCACAGCGTTACAGGAATTTGGTAAAGCTTTAATGAGTCCACCGTGATGATCCCAGGATTGACCCACGTTAAGAACCTGGACGAAGCGAACTCCGCGTTCGACCAAGCGGCGCGCAATCAGGCAGCGAGTGCCATAGTCTCGCGTCGCTTCGACATCGATGCCGTAGAGTTTTCGCGTGGCTTCTGTTTCTTTGGAAATATCGAGCGCTTCTTTTGCCGAAACCTGCATGCGCGCTGCCAGTTCATAGCTGGCAATGCGCGCTTCCAGATCCAGTTCGCCAGAATGTTCTGTGAGGTGTTCCTGGTTAAGGCCCTGAATGAATTGTAACTGCCGAGCCTGTGCGGCTCCGAGCAAGTGGTCGGAAGGGTCGAGGTTTAGAATCCTTGGTTCTTTCGCACGAACCTGAGTTCCCTGGTAAATCGACGGGAGCCAACCACTGGTCCAATGCTGGCTGGCAAATTGCGGCAGGCCACGCGGATCGGTCATCGCTACATAAGCTGGTAAATCCCGGGTTTCCGAACCGAGTGCATAGCCGAGCCAGCTTCCGAGAGAAGGCTGCCCGCCACGGAAGGTGCCGGAGTTGAGAGCCAGGAGAGATTCAAGGTGATTATTCACCCCGGTTTTCATCGATCGAATCAAAGTGATTTCATCCACGATCTCTGCGAGATGCGGTAACAGTTCGGAAAGTTCAGTGCCGCATTGGCCTCGTTTATCGAATTTGAACGGGCTGGCGAAGACCTTGGAGGAAGCTTCGGCAGCGTTGTCATATTTGATATCTCCGGGAAACGGCTGGCCATCGTATTTGGCCATGCCGGGCTTGGGATCGAACAGATCGATATGGCTTGGGCCGCCCATCATGAAGAGGGAAATCATTGCCTTGGCCGTCGGAACCAAGGGTGGAACCTTGGGAGACAAATCAAACTTCTGAGGGCCCAGCGGCGGTTTGATCGGCGCTGCAAGAAGTCCTTCGTCGCGAAGCAGGCAGGCGAGTGCGAGGGAGCTTAGGCTGAACGAGCTTGCCTTCAAAAAATGTCTTCGTGAGCAGAACGGTTTCATTGCGTCTTGAGTTTACTCGATATAAATAAAACGATTAGCGCTGATCAGCGCCTGGCAGAGACTGGCCAGAGCGAGCGTTTGCGGATCCTGCGAAACGGTTGAAGGCTTTTCACTTTTTTTTGCTTCGTTTTTGACTGTTGTGGGAGCGATGCGGGCCCGAATCTGTTCTCCCTGCTCAGCGAGGTAAACAAGACTTGTCAGAACTTCCCCTTCTTTGGGTGCGGTTCCATAAACCAGACGCCAGGCTTTGTTGAGCTGCGAGCGGACATCCCCCGGGTTTTCCGCCTGCAGTTTTTCCGCAAAATATTGAGCCTGCTGCGCGATAAACGTATCATTCAACATCATGAGCGACTGCGGCGCTACAGTGCTCGCCTGGCGTATCGCACAATTGGGAGACATCACCGGTTCATCGAAGGCTTCAAGCACCGTGAGTGGTAATGATCGTCTGGATTCCACATAGATACTCCGGCGAAATGCCCGTTCACCGATAGGCTCCACGATGGTCGGATCACCATTGCCATTCGTTTTTTGCTCGCCCGTCAGAACTCGTCCCGCGTCGTCGCGTGCGATTGGCAAGGCGGGCCCGAACTTTTCTTTGTTCAGTTTGCCGCTGACTGCAAGGATGGAGTCGCGAAGAGTTTCGGCATCGAATCGCTGTAATTTCATCCGCCCGTAGAAACGATTGTCCGGATCGGCGCGTAATGACGCGTCGTTATGCGAGGATTGGCGGTAAACGGCGGAGGTCATGATCAGTCTGTGAAGCGGCTTAAGTTTCCAACCATTCGCCATGAATTCGCTCGCAAGCCAATCAAGGAGCTCCGGGTGTGTCGGGCGCTCTCCTTGTTTGCCAAATTCTCCCGGAGAATTGACAAGCCCGCAGCCAAAATGATTCAGCCAAAAACGATTCACGAGCACGCGTGCCGTCAGGGGATGCCGTCCGCTGACCAGCCATTTGGCATAAATGAGGCGCCTTCCGGATGATTCGAGGCCGGTATCCTTTTTAGAAAAACTCAGGCCCGCTCCAGCAGCGGCACTTTGCAGAATCTGCAGTTCGCCCGGTTCGACCTTTTGTTTGGGCTGCTCGTGGTCTCCGCGGTTGAAGAGAAAAGTTTCCGGGACTTTTCCGGAGCGCTCCGTGAGTGCCATCAGAAATGGCTCGGGAGGTTTGGTGGCGCGCAGTTTCGTTGCTTCGTCTTGCTTTGCCAGTACTTTTTTATTGGATTCGGGATCGTAAAGGTCGAGAGCCCCCTGGACGTCTGCACTTGGATATTTTTTCAACAATGCCACTTGCTCTGGTGTGCGTTTGCCGCCAGCCGTGTTCCGCGCAGCTTTGGCGGATTCGCGAATTTCTTCAGGCAATTTCGACAGCTCTTTTTCAAAAACTTTCTCAAGGAATTCTTTGCGCATCTGCCCGGCGGCTTCGTCGATTTTGCGGGCATCGGCTTCGATCACGTCCGCCTTCTTGCGGTCGTCGGCGGTGTAAAGGGAAACGAGTTGCTGTGCCGGGTTGCGCCAGTTCTTCCAGTCCAGGGCGGGTTCGAAGATCGAGCGCATGCGGTAGTAATCGACCTGCGAAATGGGATCGTAGCGATGATCGTGGCATTGCGCGCAGCCGATGCTCAGCCCGAGTAGCGAACTGGAAACGATTTTAAGCGTCTCGGCGATTGTTTGGTTGCGGGCGACATTTTGATCGGGAACGTCATCGCCGGTCCCATCCGGCCCCATGCGAAGAAAATCGGTTGCCACAAGCAATTCGCGCACGCGAGAGTCGGCGGCTTTAGCGACGGCATTTTCCTGTGTGACCCCAGCGAGTTCGTCTCCGGCCATTTGTTCGATAATGAAATCGTTCCACGGTTTGTCGGTGTTCATGGCGCGGATTACATAATCGCGATAGCGCCACGCATGTGCTCTTACACTGTCGGCCTCAGCGTAGCCGTTCGAGTCCGAATATCCGGCGGTATCCAGCCAATGGCGGCCCCACCGTTCACCGTACTCGGGCATTTCGAGGACGCGATCCACGAGGCGTTCATACGCATCTGGGGAACCGTCCGCGAGGAACGCATCGACTTCCTCAGGCGGAGGTGGAAGTCCGAGCAGATCAAAATAAACACGACGGATAAGCGCAAGTTTGTCGGCTTCCGCCGCGAAATCGAGGTGTTGCTCGCGGAGCTTTTGCAATACGAATACGTCGATGGATGTGCGAACTCCTTCTGTCTTCGTCCAGGCAGGTACGGGTGGCCGAACAATCGCTTGAAAAGCCCAGTAGCCCCTTTCCTGTTCGGTGATTAGGAATCCTTTCGGCAATTCATGGGGTTCTTCCGCGACGGTAAGGGCGCCAGTGGCAATCCAGGCACGAATCAGAGCCATTTCATTCGTGCTGAGACTCTTCTGCTTCTTCGGCATTTCCCCGGATTCGATGACTTTGACAATGACACTCGAATCCGGCTTTTCTGGAACCACAACCATTCCATCATCGGTCTTTGTCTCAATCATGAAATGGCGCAAGCGCAGGTCGACCCCACCGCTTAGCTTCTCCCCCTCGCCATGACAATCGAAACAATGAGCCTTTAAAATGGGGCGGATATCCGTTTCGAAGCGAGGCTGCAAAGAAGAGTCAGCCATGCCGGAAATCGAAGTTATGCAAATGCTGCCTGCAGCGAAAAGCGCAATGATTAATCTGCGGGCCATAAGAAAGATTTTAAACGAAACTTTTAGATGAAGCAATAGCGCAGCAGCAACGGAAACAGGACCGCGATTCGTCCGTTCACCGGTGAAATTCCGCGCCTGGCTTCCATGCGGGGAGGACTTTACCATTGGCGATATCGGAACCTGTTTCGTAAAGAGCTTCGAGGTCTTCGGCGCCACCTGAGAAATCCCAGTCGGGCTTAATTTCATCGCTCACCTTATGGTAATCGTGCTCGGTGTATTCGTCGTGTTTGCGTTTGCCGTAATCGATTGGCTTTCCCACAAAATTCGTTCCAATCTCCGAATGAATTGAGGGAACTCCGACCTTTGCAAATTCGAAATGATCGGAACGATAGTAGTAGCCTTTCTCCAACTCTGAATCCGGGGTTACGACGCGTCCTTGCGCTTTCAGATGATTAGCGATGATATCTTCAATGGTAGTCTTCCCCATCCCAATGATTTCAAGATCGCGAGTTCGACCCCATGGATTGATTCCATCCATGTTGATGTTTGCGAGTGTTCGATCGACCGGATAGAGGGGGTGTGTCGCATAGTATTTGCTTCCGAGCAGTCCTTTTTCTTCAGCGGTGACAGCCAGGAAGAGAACGGAGCTTTCCGGCGCTTGTTTCAATTCCGAAAACGTGCGGGCGAGTTCGAGCAGACCCGCGACTCCAGAAGCGTTGTCGAGTGCGCCATTATAGATTTGGTCGCCTTCTAACCCCGTATTTCTTCCCAAATGGTCCCAATGCGCCGTGTAAATCAGCATTTGGTTCTTGCGTCCGGGGTCGGATCCGGGAAGGAGCGCCACAATGTTCCGGGATGCAATCTCGCGAAATTGGTTTT
>JAQGOX010000535.1 GCA_028293365.1 Verrucomicrobiales bacterium
CGCTCATTGAAGCCGTCCGCGAGACCCTGGAGAAAGTCGACGGGGTGCAGACCGTGCTGGGATCGAAAGAGAAGGCCGCAGCGGGCATCAATCATCCCAGGGCAGGAGACCTCATTGCAATCGCCGATGACAGATCATGGTTTACTTACTATTACTGGCTGGATGATGCGTTTGCGCCTGATTTCGCGCGTTGCGTCGATATTCATCGCAAGCCGGGCTACGATCCCGTAGAGCTGTTCATTAACCCAAATATCAGCGTGCCGAAACTCAAGATTGCCGGGAAGCTTCTCAAGAAAAAACTGGGATTTCGCATGTTGATGGATCTTATTCCGCTCGATGCCTCTCTGATCAAAGGGTCGCACGGAAGGCGCCCTGAGAACGCGCGGGATTGGCCGCTGATTATCTGTAAACCGGACCTATTGAAATCCCGAAAGCAGATTGTTTCGACGGATATTTACCACTTGGTTCGCCAGGCTGTAATCGGTGGGACGGGATGACTTTCGAATCTGGCTTGCAAAAATGATATCGCACGCCAGATTCGGGCTATGACTAGGGTCTGTTCAATCGCACTTGCCACCGGGCTGTTGCTTTCTTTTTGCGCTCGGGCCGAAACTGAGGCGCTTCCATCTGCAAAGGCGGCTTTGGTGGACGAGGCCAAAAGTCAGGAAATCGCCAACTTTGCACTATTGGATTATCGCGGAAATTTCCACGAACTGCGGCGAGCGCAAGCCAAAGTGGTTGTGTTGTTTTTCACCGCCAATGGCTGCCCAATTGCGCGGCAAAGCATTTCAAAACTGCATCGATTGGAAAAGCGCTTTGGGCGTGAGGCGGTTGCAGTCTGGCTTGTAAACTCAAGTCCCGCGGATGATCGGGATTCGGTTGAGAAGGAAGCGCGTGAGTTTGGGGTTTGGCCTCTGGTCGAGTTGCTCGATGAATATCAAATTGTCGCGCGTAACCTCGGGGCCAGAAGGACGTGCGAGGCAATTGCCATTGATACGCAGACCTGGAAACCATTTTTCCGCGGGGGTATCGATGATCAAATGACGCCGGGAGCGAAAAAGCCAAAGGCCAAAGAGAAATATCTGGAAGCCGCTTTGACTGAGTTTCTGAATGGCAAACCGATCTCAGTTGCGAGCGCGCCCGTGGAAGGTTGCGCGATCACCTGGGAAACTCCAGAAAAGGAGATTACTTATACCAAAGACATAGCGCCGATCTTAAAAGCAAAATGTGTGAATTGCCACAGCCCGGGGAATATTGGGCCGTTCGCGATGTCGAATTACAAGAAGGTGCGTGGCTGGTCCGACACGATTCAAGAGACTTTGGCGACGCGGCGGATGCCACCCTGGCATGCGGATCCGCATTTTGGGAACTTTGCCAATGATCGTTCAATCACTCCGGCTGAAACAAAAGCAATCCTGCGCTGGATCGAACTCGGATCTCCACGAGGAGAAGGGGAGGATCCCCTGGAGGATCATCTTCCGCCACCCGCTGATAAATGGCCGATGGGAACGCCAGATTATGTGATCAAGCTTGCGCAGCCTGAAGAGATTCCCGCGACCGGTGTGCTCGATTATCGTCATCGTATCGTAGAATCGACTTTGACTGAGGACCATTGGGTCGGGGGAATTTACGTGCGACCGGATAACAAAAAGGTTTTGCACCATTTGATCGTGCGCTTTAAAGGCGTGCATAAAGATCCTTCCGGTGAAGTGTTTTTTGTCGGTTGGGCACCGGGAAATATGCAGTTGCCATTTCCAAATGGAGCCGGGAAATTTGTTCCCAAAGGAGTGAAGTTTGATGTCGAACTCCATTATACTACGAACGGGAAGCCCGAAACGGATAACAGTGAGGTCGGCCTTTATTTCCTGAAAGACACCCCCAAAATGTCGTTCGAGACGCGAGTGGCCGTGGACTTGGATTTTGATGTTCCCGCGGGAGAACCCAATTCTCGCTGGCACGCTATCACCAGTTTTCCGAAGGACACTCTGATTTATGACCTGACACCCCACATGCATTTGCGAGGTTCCTGGTTTAAGTTTGAGGCGCTTTATCCAAATGGCACCCGTGAAGTTTTATTGTCCGTCCCGCGTTATGACTTCAACTGGCAAACCGAATACCGATTAACCGATCCGAAGCGAATGCCGGCCGGCACGTGGCTTATTTGTACGGGCGGATACGATAATTCGAAGGCCAATCCGAATAATCCTGATTTTGCCAAACGGGTGCATCACGGAGAGCAATCGTTCGATGAAATGTTCATGGGTTTCATGAATGTGGCCGAAGTGCCCGCCACCGAAGGTAAGCAATTGAGTTCCGTGAAATAGCGTTCACTGGGCAATCTGCGGGTCAGGTAGCAACCTGGTCCGATTGGGGAAACGCTTCCGTGACGTGGGAATCAAAAAGGCCTTCTTCTTAAGCGAATACCATCCGAGATGAGTTGTTTAAAATTCCGTAGGCCACCAGGGCGTCCGCGATGCTGGCAATTCCGTGGAGCGCGATGTCCACCGGCGCTTCGGCCCACGGAAGCAATAGACGAATGTAATAAATCCCGTCCCGGAGAGTTATGGCATCGTTTGTTTCCATCTTGTGTATTCTTCCTTGACGCCGCAGGCAGGAAATTATTCGGACAATCCGAACATTTTCGAAATCCGCAGGTGTCTTGCCTATACAGACACCACCTGATGTCCATTTGTTGCAAAATATCTCAAAAAACTTAAATTCTCAGGGTTCGAATGCTGCAATCACATTTTGAAGGCAATATACCAAAGGGCGATTCCGGCGGCGATGGGTGGAAAGATGGTCCAGCTAACATGGTCGGGAGTCCCGGGCCGTTCGTAATCGGGGATCACGCCTGCTGCCATCATTCTATCGTATAAATGAGGATGCGCGCGGTTCTTTGATTCCATTACCGCAGGCATTTGATTGAGCATGTACAACTTCTCCAGCACTTTCGCATATTCACCGTCGGTTGCATCGTGACCAGCGGCGAGACCATCGGCCCGAACCTCAAGCGATCTGTTAAGCCGTCTATTGAACACCATCATCAATGCCATCAACATGTAAATGAGCGTTAAACCGGCGTGTCCCCAGGCACCCATAGATGGATTGATTAAAACCCATGGGAACAAAGTGAAGCTTCCCGCAATTCGCTTGAAAATGACCGCTCGACCTTCCGCCAGGTGAGCCAATTCGTGAAAACAAATCGCACGCAGTTCGCCTTCGTTACATTTGTTCAGCATCCCATCGCTAAAAATCAGTCCCTTTGTTACAGGCAGCGCCGCTGCATACATGAGCGGGGTTCGAATCAGCCAAAGATTACACGGAGTAATGCTCGTTTTATCAAAGCATTCCTGAAGAACCGAAACGGCCATATTGGGAAGCGGTTTCAACACTCCAACCCATCTCAAAACTACAGAAAACCCGAAGCTCACAATCCAAAGATGCCAAAGCGCGGCCATTAGAATCACCAACCCCATTTTCCACCCCCAATGTCTGGGCAAAAAAATCGCCACGACTAAAAGTGGTCCATATATCAGCAATCGACTGCCTGAAATGACCAGGAGTTGTGAAAACCAGCGTTTAAAGTTCAGCTCGGGTAAAATCTGGTGATCCAGGGGATAAGAACCGAGCAGCGCCCCGCAGAATGCCGCCAACCCACAAAATGGCCAAAAATCACGCCATCCCTGATTCGCCGCAAGACAGCCTAAGATGGCACACGCGCTGATTAGAAATAGATTCAGAGTTCGGCTCACTCGAATGGGATAAAGCAGCCGGGCTCGTTCGGTCCAATGCTTACCGATAGATCGTCTCCAGGAAAAGGACCCGAAATAATTTAATCCTGCAGCAATACATGCGGCGCCCACGAAGGAGGCTATGAGCAAAAGCGCTGGAATCACTCGATGAAAATACCTCAAAATCCTCCAAATGCCATATCTCAACCGAAACTCAAACTGAACCGGCTGCTGATCGTCAATTCCGGCAACTCAGTATTTCCAAACGAACAAACCGGGGTGATGGGTTACACTTTTGAGCACGATGGCTTGGAAAATGTCTGGATTATGAACGTTTCCTTTCGGCAGTTGGGGAGGTTTGTACGAAGACTGAATGGCAGGTTCACGCCTATTGCCTCATGCACATCCACTTTCATCTGGTGATCGACACGCCCAGACGAATCTGGCGGCGGGATGAAATGGCTGCTGTCTCGAAGAATTCGCGCCGGCTCTTGATCAAGATACGGTGCAAATCCAAAAAAGTTCGTCTGCGACATCGATTGCAGACGAAATGGTGTATGGCAAACATTATGTACAGTGATCATCATGTGGTGCCGACACTTGTGTGTTGATGTAATAAATGATTGACAAAATATGTGTTTAAGATAACAATGTTAAAAACAAGTGAATAATAGGTGCCCGTCAACGCTGGGTTTTGATGTGATGAGCCGTGCCGTTCCGCGCATTCGCTCGTTCGAATGTTTTTGCATTATATTCGGTCCGGACAAAAAGGTTTTAAACACGAAAGACCAGAAAACGAAAAAGACACGATTTCCCTTCGCCCAAAACACGATCTTTCGCAGCGAGCCCAACGAGACACGAAACCACCTATCGACAGATGCGCAATATGGAGTGCGCGCGGGAAGCGGAGCGCCACGCCGCTTTTTCCACGCGAGCCAGGAACTGCGGAAAAAGCACCGGAATCTCATAAAACGTCCGTTCTTCGGAGTTCCGAATGCAAGACGTTGGGCTTCGACTTTTGCCTTTTTCTTAGCGCGTCGGCATATGTGCTCGATTTGTTCCCAGCCGTTTGGAAATTTCGGCCCCATAAGCAACCCCGCCGCTCAGCCAATTTACCACCATAAAAAAATTGGTTCAGCAAGAATCAGCTATTCCGCTTATTCGTCGGTCGGACCCTGAACTCGAAACAATGATCAGCACGGAACTCTCCTGGTCGAACAAGCCGAAGTCCCGGTGCGAAACGTCGGCGCGCCGCAGGGCAGACGCACACCCGCAAACGGAAGATCGCGACAGTAAGCAATTTTACACGAATTTACACGAATTTACACGAATTTATCGCGCATACGGCAGGGGGGAGGGGGCACGAAGGCCGATGTTCCCGAACTTTGGACTCAAGACTTTGGACCTTGGACTAAAATCACTAATGCCGTGAAGCCTTTGATTTCGAAACAAAACCAGAACGCATGAAAAGAGGGCGCAACTATCCACTTTTGCTTGCCAGCCAGTTTCTGGGGGCCTTTGGCGATAATGCCATTCTTGCACTGATTCTTGGGCCGTTGATGGCTCAATTCCGTGCGGGAAATGTTACGGCGCAGCAACAAAGCATTGCCAATATCATTTATACCAGCCTGCTCTTCAGTCCTTACGTCTTCTTCGCGACTCTGGCAGGTTTTGCGAATGACCGTTATCCAAAGACAACCTGGTTGAGAGGTGGGAACTTCATCAAGGTTGTCGGGACACTGGTTGCAAGCCTTAGCCTGACCGGTCCTTCTGCGTGGCTTGGAATTGGATATTTTATTGTCGGGGTCGGAGCCTGTATCTATTCACCCGCGAAATATGGCATTTTGCCCGAGATTTTGGACCAGCAACGACTGGTCAAAGCCAATGGAACGGTGGAGTTTCTGACGCTGGTTGCGATACTGGTCGGGAATATTGGTGGTGCGCTGATGGTTGATCGATTGGCATTGCCGCTCTGTTACTCGATCGTTGCCGGCATTTATGGGAGTTCGCTGCTGCTGAATTTGTTTATGACTCGGACCCCGGCATCTCCTGCGACGCAATTCCGCGGGAGCACTGCCGACTTTTTTCACCACGTGGCTGAGTTGGTGCGGAATCCGCGTCTTTCACGGGTCCTGGTCGGAACAAGCTTGTTTTGGATTTGTGGGGCAATGCTGAAGATGAATTTTCAGCCCTGGGGGCAGCAGGTGCTGAAGCTGGAAAGCATGACCCAGATTGCTCTTTTGGGACTTTGGCTCAGTATGGGCGTGATGATCGGAAGCATTCTCGCGGGACAATTGTATAAAGTGGGCGACTTGCATGCCACGCGCCGGTACGGGTTCATGCTTGCTGCGTCTTTAG
>JAQGOX010000432.1 GCA_028293365.1 Verrucomicrobiales bacterium
CCTTCGAGGCGCGGCTCGATCGGGCAAATTGGGTGGTCATCGACCATCACACCACGGAGATTCCAGCTCGAAAAACGATTTTAATCCATGACCTGACTAAATCAGCGAGTTTGCTTTGCTATGAGCTGTGCCAGGAGCAAGGCTTGGGCAGCCCGGTTCTGGATCACGTGGTTCGTTTGAGCAACGTGTCAGATCTGTTCCTGGAAGAAGACCCCGATTTCGAAATCGCCAGCGATTACGCCAGTCTGGTCAAGATTTACCAATTCTGGAACTTGTACGAGTTGATCGGTGGCGAACTCGAAAATCTGATCGACCATCCATTGCTGGAAGTCATGGCGGTAAAGCGCCGGATCGAGAATCCACTTGGATTCGACTGGAGTAAGGGGCATGTCACTGAAATTACGAAAGAAGTTGGATTGGTCGATACCGTCGTCGGCAATATCAACATGATCGTCCACCAGTTGCTGGAGCGGCAGGCAACACCTTATCCAGTGTTGCTGACGCTCTTCCGCAAAGGGAATGGGACTATGATCGTGAGCTTGCGCAGTCGAAATGGCGCCGCGATAAAGGTAGCCGAAAAGCTTCAGGGTGGCGGACACGCGAACGCTTGCGGCGCTACACTTCCCCGCTCGGTCCAAAGCGTTCCGGAGGCGGTGGCTTATTTGAAGCAAATCCTCGATCCGGCTCCGCCCAGGGATGGAGCACTGAACAGCCTGGAAAGCGCCTTTGCTGAATTGGATGCACCGCAGGATAAAATTCACTAATCGCCAGTTCTTCGCTCCTGTGGTAACCAGGACGCATCGGGGGACCAGGGAAAGATCGTACGCGCCCACTTACAATCTTGCTGCTATCTGGCTCCAGCCCTAGCATCTGCCCGAATTTATGCCAATTGCCCCTATGCTCAATTTCCCGCCGCGTGCGGATGGCCGCTCTGCCGAACAGCTTCGGCCGGTACGCTTCCAGAATCACATCGCGCCGAACGCGACCGGCTCAACCCTCATTGAATGGGGAAACACACGCGTGATTTGTGGCGTGACGATTGAGGAAACAGTGCCGCGTTGGATGAAAGAACAACAGGTCGTTGGTGGCTGGATCACCGCAGAATACTCGATGTTGCCCTATTCGACTCTGCAACGGAAGCCGCGTGACATATCCAAAGGCAAACTGGACGGGCGCTCTTCCGAAATTCAGCGACTCATCGGCAGATCTCTGCGGGCCGCGGTGAATTTGCAGAAGGTCGGCGCTCGAACGATTTGCCTGGATTGCGACGTTCTACAGGCCGACGGGGGCACGCGAACCGCAGCGATTACTGGATCTTACGTGGCGCTCAGTCTGGCCATTGAGAAGTTGATCAAAGAGGGCAAACTGCAAAATAATCCGATGAGTAACAGTGTCGCTGCGGTTAGCGTCGGAGTCGTGAACGGGCAGGTTATGGCAGACCTTTGCTACACAGAGGATGTGGAAGCGGCCGTTGACATGAATCTCGTGATGACCGGTTCAGGACAATTCATTGAGCTGCAAGGTTCCGGTGAAGAAGCGACGTTCAACGAGCAGGAACTCGCCGAAATGTTGCGTCTCGGAGGCCAATGCATTCGCGAACTTCTTCAAATTCAACAGAGCGCACTAGTCAGTGCCGGAGTGACTCGTTAAACCAGTGAGTTCATGCGCCTTTATTTAATTCGTCACGGAGAAGTTGAAGCAAAATACCATCGAGTATTTGGGGGGCGTATTGATATGGATTTGTCCCCACTCGGACACGATCAGGTCGCCGCGCTGGCGAAGTATTGTCACGCGTTGAACATCGATAAGATTTACGCCAGTCCGATGAAACGAGTTCAGCAAACGCTGGCGCCCCTCGCAGAACTCAGTGGCCAAGTGCCGGTCGTCGTTCCCGGACTTCGCGAAGTGGATTTTGGGGTGTGGACTGGTTTGAGCTGGGATGAGGTGAAGGAGCGGTTTGGAGTCAGCGCTTTCGAATGGCTCGATTTGCTTGAGAGTGGCGGAATTGCCGAAGCCGAAACCGTTCCCGATTTTCGCTATCGCGTCGAGACTGGATTCCGCCAGATCCTCTCGGAATTTACAGGCAAGTCAGCCGCAATCATTTGTCACGGCGGTGTTATTCGCATGTTGCTCTCGTTGTTGCTCGACCTTCCATTTCGCCAAATGAGCCGCTTCGAAATTGAATATGCAAGCCTCACACGAGTTCACTATGGCCCACCAAAAACTGAGGTCGAATTGTTGAACTTTACTCCCTGGCGCGATTTACCAGCGTG
Organism: Verrucomicrobiales bacterium; assembly: GCA_028293365.1. Lineage (GTDB taxonomy): Bacteria > Verrucomicrobiota > Verrucomicrobiia > Limisphaerales > SXQI01 > JAQGOX01. The sequence goes on from JAQGOX010000432.1 coordinate 2,274, forward strand.
AAAACAAGAGTCAACACTGCAAAGCCATTATTTCGAATTTCGGTGACGGTGCCACAAGATGCCGAAGAGGCGGTTGCGGAAATGCTGCTACAGGAGTTCGGCACCGCCGCCGTCATTTATACAAACGCGGAAACGAAAATAAGTTGCGCGAGTAACTACACAACAAAGCGCTTCTCTTCAGCGAATCTTCGGGATCTGGAACAGCGTATCCATTCGCTCTCGCAATTTGGTTTGCCCGCGAAAAATGCAAAGGTTGAATGCAATCGGGTGAAGCGGGAAGACTGGTCGGAATCCTGGAAAAAGTATTTCACCACGATCGAAATCGGATCACGGCTCTTGATCAAGCCCAGTTGGACTAAGCAACGGGCAGTTCTCGGACAGGCAGTGGTGGTTTTGGACCCCGGACTTTCGTTCGGTACCGGTCAGCATGCAACGACCTCGTTCTGTCTCAAACAACTGGTCAAGGCCCGGGATGATTCGCGTCCGCAAAGTTTTCTCGATATCGGTTCCGGATCGGGAATCCTCGCGATCTCGGCGGTGAAGCTGGGTTATCGACCGGTCCAGGCCTTTGATTTCGATCCTCTCGCTGTCCGCATTGCGAATGCGAATGCAAAACGAAATCGAGTGGAGAACAAGGTTCGATTTGTTCGAAAAGATCTTACGAAAGTTAACATTACATCCAAGCCATCGTCCGATGTCATTTGCGCCAATCTCATGGCTGGTCTGCTCCTTCGGGAGAAAGAAAAGATTATCGGACGGCTGAAGCCAGCGGGGACATTGATTCTTGCGGGAATACTCACTACAGAATTTCACGTCATTCGCAGTGCGTTTGAAAAGGCCGGACTCCAGTTATCCACTACTCGAGTCGAGCGCGAGTGGCAGTCAGGAGCATTCTGCTTCCGTTAAAGCTGGGAAAAAACAGCCATTTTTTGCTTCAAATTGAGCAAGAAGTGCTAAAAAAATCAGGTGGCGCGATTCGAACAAATCTGTTACGTTGCTGTCGAACTTGTAACAGAGTTCATAAACTATGACGAAAGCGCTAAAAATGCCTTCGATCACTTCCTCCCAAAGGTTGGCATCTTTCCCGCTTCATCTGGTTAACGAAAGGAACATCGGTATGGCAAAATCGTTAGAGATGATTGTTGATGTAATCCGTAACACCAAACACCCTTTCCGGCAGTTAAGTGACCGTCCGGACAAACCCCATAAAAGCCGATATGAAAGGCGAAAAGTAAAACAGTTTATCCATTTGGGAGACTGGATAGCTGAAGCTAGACCTCAACTTTGAATGTGCCGAGCCGCGCTAAAAACGCGGCTCTTTGATTTCGGCCGCAGTTGCCACTGGTGTGTCACCGCTCAGAAGCGCCACTCCGAACAGTGGCAACCTGCGGCCGAGTTTTTTTCTCATAGCCTTTGGTTTGAAAGCCAAAGATTCTATTAGTTTTCGATACGATACCGGCGGACATTCGGATCTGCTTCTGTGGACCAGGCATCGATTCCACCGCTCAAAGAGCGGACATTCGAAAAGCCATGGCCCAAAAAGTAGGCAGCAGCGTCCATACTTCTTTTTCCAAGATGATCATAAATCACAACAGTCTCCTCTTTTGGCCAGCGCATGAGCATTTCCTGCAAAACTTCCTGTGAAAATAAAACGGAGCCTTCGATCCGCGCGCCATCCCACTCTTCTCGACTGCGAATGTCCAAAAGGCGCACTGGCGTGCCCTTCAGGACAAGTTGCTTTAATTCAGTCGGACCGATCAAAACTTTTTGATCTTCGCCATGGCTATGCTCAATGTGCGCCAATACTTCGTTCATATCCAAATTGCCATTGCGTTCACAAACCTGGCCTAACGTTTCCGTCGGTTGGAAACCACAACTGCTGCAACCGCCGATATGATATTTTCGAAACAGAGCGCGTTGTGCGCCCGGGAACGCTTCCAAAACCCTGGTCATGGTGGAATCTCCGCTGATTCCGGTTTCGGTTTGAATTGAATTGGCTTGCATTAAACAGTCCCAAAAAAACGTTGAATCTCTCGCAGCACTTCGATCAATCGATCGACCTCAGCGGTTGTATTATAAAAATAAAAACTGGCCCGAGCAGTAGATTCAACTCCCAACTTTCGCATTAACGGTTGATTGCAATGGTGACCGCCCCGCAAAGCTACGCCAGCCTGATCGGCCATCATCACGACATCATGCGCATGAACGTCTTTAAGTAGGAAACTCACCAAACCGGCGCGGCCTGTCTCTGGGCCAAACAAGCGAACGCCAGGGAGTTTTGCAAGCTGGGCGTAGCAATAAGCACTCAATTCGATGTCGTGTTCGGCGATTTTCTCGCGGCCAACCTCGTCCAAATAATCCAGGGCGGTCCCGAACGCGATGACGTCGGCAATGTTAGGTGTGCCGGCTTCGAATTTATGCGGAACCTTGTTCCAGGTGCTGTTAAAGAAATCGACGCTCGAAATCATGTCGCCCCCTCCCTGGTACGGAGGAGTCTGCTCGAGAACATCAAGGCGTCCGTAAAGAATGCCTACTCCGGTGGGCCCGCACATTTTGTGGCTTGAAAGCACCAGAAAGTCGCACCCGATTTCCTGCACATCCACTTTGCGATGACCGGCACTTTGCGCTGCATCAACGAGTGTAGTAACCCCGAGTTTGCGCGCTTTGGCGCACAGTTCGGTGACCGGATTCACAGTTCCGAGCGTGTTCGAAATATGTGTCATCGCGAACAGTTTAATATCGCGCGTCAGCCATTCATCGATTCGGCTCAGATCCAGCAGCCCGCGATCACCCGTCACCGGCAAATAAACAAGCTGCGCGCCTGTGCGAGCGGCGAGCAACTGCCAGGGAACGATATTGCTGTGATGCTCCATTTCCGTGAGCAAAATCTTGTCGCCTGCTTTGATGAATTTCCCGCCCCAGCTTTGCGCAACGAGATTGATTCCTTCAGTGGTCCCGCGCGTGAAAATAATTTCGTCCGCTGAGCGCGCATTGAGAAATTTTGCGGCGCGGACCCGGGTGTTTTCGTAAGCGGAACTCGCTCGATTGCTCAGTTCGTGAATCCCACGATGCACATTGGCATTATCGTGCTCGTAGTAATAAGTGAGCGCATCAATGACCCGGCGCGGTTTTTGCGTGGTCGCGGCGTTGTCGAAATAAACAAGATCGCAACCGTGTACTTTTTGGTTCAGTACCGGAAATTCCACGCGACGGTCTTCAAGGGATTGAAACGATTCGACCGGGCGCGCCTGACTGATTGTTTCTGTACCGCTCACATTAATCCCAATTGCAGCCGTGCCGCATCACTCATCATGCTCTGATTCCAGATTGGATCCCAGACCACTTCCACGTGGACATCGCTTACTCCCGGGACCGTTCGGATACGTTGTTCGACGTCTCCTGCAATCACACCACCCATTCCACACCCCGGCGCTGTCAGGGTCATTTTAACGTCCACTTTGTTTCCGCCCTCTTCGAGAGGAATGACTTTGCAGTCGTAAATCAACCCCAAGTCGACGACGTTCACCGGAATCTCCGGATCATAGCACATTTTCATTTGATCCCAGATTGCCTTTTCATCCACTGGTCCATCGATAACGATCGGAGCGGTTTTTTGGGCAGTGTCGAACCCGAGTGCGTCGGCATCTTTTGAATCAATGCGGGCGAGGTAGCCGGATCCCATAACGGTGTAAGTTCCGCCCAGCGATTGTGTGATGGTCACCTCAGTTCCGGCTGGAATGACCATGTGCGTGCCAGCCGGGATCATAATGGCCGGACAATCACGAGTTAAAGTTGTCGACTGATTGTAATTCATTTTTTGAAAATCCTGGATATACGACCGCTATTCAGTGGATACGATGTTTGCCTTGCCGTCCAGTGTGGCCAGGGCTGCGTGCCAGGGCAGAATCGCGCATTTAACCCGCGCCGGGTATTTATTGACACCGCCGAATGCGGCCAGCTTGTTTAAATCTTTGGAATCGCTGCTGCCGGTAGTGATCAGATCGTGAAAATTACGGAAAAGTTCCTTTGCTTGCTCTGCGGTCTTTCCTTTCAGTGCATCAGTCATGATCGATGCTGAAGCCTTTGAAATCGCACAACCTGATCCCTGCCAGCTAATTTCCCGAACCACCTCATTCTCCACCAGGCTGTACACAGTCACCTGATCGCCACAGAGCGGATTGCGTCCCTCTGCCACGCGATTCGCCACCTCGAGTTTGAAAAAATTTCGCGGGCTCTTGCTGTGGTCCAGAATCACTTGCTGGTAAAGATCGTTTAGGTCGTCAAACATCCGACTTCCACAATACGGCCAAGGCTGTCGCGAAGCAACTCATCAGGCAGGGTCTGAGTATTTGGGCTACGGCTCAACGTATCCGATCGCAGCCTCGATTATTCCCACCGGTTTGATTTGGTGCATGCAGCGGAAATCGATCGGACATTGTCGGAGGAAACAAGGGGCGCAGGGTACTGTAGTTTCGAGAAGATGGTGCCGCTCCAGGGGCCATGGACCGGTCAAACGAGCCGAAGTGCTGCCGAAGGGTGCGATTACGTGCGTTCCGACTGCTGCGGCGACGTGCATCGGACCCGTATCGTTTGTGATAAATACTCGACAGGCTTTGGCGAGCGCGCAGAGTTCACGTAGCGAGGTATGGCCGGCCAGGTTTTTGAGCGAGCTTCCTACAGGGTCTTTGCGGGAAACCTCCGCGACAATTCTGGTTGCCGTTTCCATATCGCTTTTGCCGCCGAATAGTATGAATTGGCAATCACGGGCCTGCGAAATCGCGTGGAGAGCTTCGACGAAATATTCGGTTGGCCAGCGTTTGGCGGGTCCGTATTCAGCTCCAGGATTGATCCCAATCAAAGGGATTTCATCGCGCGGAATCTCGAATTTCTTACAGACTTCGGTGACTTCGGCTTCAGAAACGTGGATCATCGGCGCGCTCGGTTCGGCGGAGGCTCCAACCGCGGCGGCGAGATGCAAATATTGGTAAATATGGTGTGCCGTCGCCGGAATTGCTGCTGGACCTGTCTCTCTTCCAGTCGCGACTAAACGTTCAATTTCTCCACGAGTTCGTTTCCGCATCGAGATGGATTGAGGTCGCTGGCTCACTGGCTGCGTTAAAAACAGCGAACGTAATTGACCGCCAAATCCAACCCTGCGGGGTATTCGGGAGAAAAACATTTCGGCTGCGCTACGGAACGAATTCGGGAGGATAAGAGCCAGATCGAAATCCTCGTTGCGAAGGCGCTTACTCACAGAAACGAGGCCCTCAGCCGGGCCAAAGCTGAGTGTGCCGTTGATTGCTGGATGGCCGATCCAAAGCTGCGCGATCTTTTCCGGAGTCAACAAGACAATTCGGGCGCTAGGGAAGCGTTCTCGCAATCGGAAGAGTGCAGGGGTGCTCATAACGGCATCGCCCAGCCAATTCACACCACGCACAATAATATTTCGAGGAACCCAAGGCACAGGATCAGTCGGAACTTTGGGGGTAAACGCACAGCCCGTCGATCATCGAGAATGATACTGCTGCCGCATGGTTCAGGACGGCGGAATAAGCCACTTCAATACCACCATTAAAGGGAATGGCGGCCATATCTGCAGATGCTCCTTCCGCAATTTTTCCACAGTCGGCTTCCTGTCCCAGGGCTTTGGCCCCGTGTGCAGTCGCCATCGAAATGATTTCGGCTGGCTCGACTTCCGGATGGTCTTTCGCGAAAGCACGCATTTCTTCGAAAATGCTGAGTTCTATTGTTTGCGTTCCCGGAAGTACCGAGGCAAGACTGTCCGTTCCAAGGCAAATATTCGCTCCGAGAGCCCGTAATTCTTTGTATGGAAAAGGTGCATGATTAAAATAGGCATGGCTTCTGGGGCAGTGAATCACAGAGACTGATTGACCCGAAAGGGAATCACAATCCCGTGGATCGAGATAATTCGCATGAACTGCGAGGAACCGATTCTTAAACAGGCCCTGCCTTTCCAGGTGTGCCACTGGGCTTATCCCGCCACAGTCCTCCATATCCCGTTGGTTCTTCAGCCAATCAAACAGTGGTCCGCGACGTTCCGTGAACATATCCCATTCCGCTTTGGATTCGGCGACGTGGGTGCTTACAATGGCTCCATGGCTCCTTGCGAACTCGGCTGTGGCCTTTAGCAAATCAGGGTTGGTGGAGTAGGGTGCGTGGGGAGACAGTCCAGCGCGAGCGGCGAATTTTGGGGGCAGGCTGTCTATCACTTTGACGGTCTCGCGTAGGATTTCAGCGCCCGAGCGGCCACTCTTGACGCCGGTCATTTCGAGAAATGAGTAAACTTTTAGCGGCGTGGCAGACAGCACTTCAGCCAGCAATTCCGGCACCGCCTCCACATCGGCTACAGTAGTGGTGCCGCTTTGCAGTAATTGGCGAGTCCCAAGCATCCAGGAGGCCGCGTAATCTGTGTAGCTGTAATGGGCCTTGAGTGAAAGGATCGACTTAATCCAATCAGGGAAGCTGCGCGGAGACGGCAGCTTGCCTGCCATCGAGGTATAATCCAGATGGCAATGGGCATTCACGAACCCCGGGAAAAGGACCACTTCACCGAGGTCTGTAACGGAATCCGATCCAGCAAATCGGCGATCCCATTGTCCAACCGCACGGATTTTCCCTTCCTGAATATCTACCGCCCCATTTTCGATGGGGGGATTGGAGATGGGCAGGACAATGCGCGCGCGAAGAATCACAATGTCTTACACGCAGAAAGCGGCTGAACAGAGAATGCCCGCCGCCGCCTTAGGCTAAGCGAATCGGCCCAATTAGTCGCGTGAGGTAGCGTCCTGCCGTTTGCGTTTTGTCGCCGAGGCATCTGTATGCTTGCGCGCTTTGAATTTGCTCTGACGTTTGCGGATTTGTTGTTCGAGCTTTTTGGTAACCAGGTCGATGGCGGCATAAAGATTGCCTTCGGAATCTTCCGCAAAAAGGTCGGGGCCGGGAACCGCCAGGCGAATGGAACAGCAGAACTGCTTATTCGGAGCCTTCAGATTGTCGTGCTCAAGGGTAACGCGCGCATTGATCGCCCAGCGATCAAGGTGTTCGAGTTTGTCGATGCGCGTGAGAATATGTTCCTCAATCGCCTGCGTCAGCGTCACATTGTGTGTCGAAAGTATCAATTTCATATCTAAACGGTCCGTGGACTCTTTTCCGGTTCCAAAAACGTCCTTGCTGAAGCAAACACCATTCGGCCCTCGTTGGCAACTGTGACAATAACCCCAGGGGACGAATCGGGGAGCTTTTTCAAGATCGAAGCAGGCCAAACCCCGGCGAAGGCAACCTTGTTTAATGAACGCTCCTCGATTATAAAAGATCCATGCCCTCAACCAAACCCGTTTGCGGTCATCAACTCCCTCTCGGCGGGGAAACGGCGAGGCGAATACGAGCCCGTCATCACGGCCGTAATTGCGGCTTCACTTTGATTGAACTGTTGGTAGTCATCGCGATCATCGCAATTCTGGCGAGTCTTCTGCTCCCAGCTCTCGCGGGGGCGAAATCGCAATCGCAGTCGACCTTGTGCAAGAGCAACTTAAAGCAAATGGGTATCGCGACGGCGTTGTATGTCGACGATAACAAGGACAGATTGCCATATGCCTGGGCCACCGGAAATGACCCCAATGTTAATAACTTTCAGTACCTCCTGGTCAACTATATCGCGAAAAGTAAATTCAATGCCGGCACCACCACCACCAATACGGACTTTCTGGCGAGTGTTTATCGGTGTCCAATTCGAATGCTCGAAAACCATTGGCAGTTTTATAAGACCTACACTGGGGTCGGCAATCCCTGGAAAATTGCTTACGGTATGAATCAATATACTTCCAGCGATTTTCCCGGAAGTGCAGGGCCACCGAATGGAAAAACTGCCACGCTCGGTTCAGTCCGAAAGCCGACCGACACTTTTCTGATATCAGATCTT
>JAQGOX010000446.1 GCA_028293365.1 Verrucomicrobiales bacterium
ACCCGTCCGGTAAAGTTTTTCTCCTGTTTTAAATGGATTCGGGACAAACTTCGCCGCCGTAAGCTCCGGCTGATGCAAATACCCCCGTGCCAGGCAATCTCCCCCGATACACAATTCGCCCAACACTCCGACCGGAACTGGATTCATCTCCGGATCGACAATATAAAGCTGCGTATTCGCAATTGGCTTTCCGATGGGAACGATCCTGTCCTCCTTGCGGCACTGATAAAAACTAACATCGATTGCGGCTTCAGTCGGACCATAGAGATTATGCAACTCCTGGTTACGAAAAACTTCGAAGAAACGGTCTTTGAGCGGCGTTGGCAACGCTTCTCCGCTGCAGATAACTTTCTTCAAAGTAACGCAATCACAGGCCCCTTCCATCGCAAGAAAAAGCCGCAGCATTGAAGGAACAAAATGAAGAACTGTAATTTGCTCACTTCGAATAATATCACGAAGGTAAACCGGATCCTTGTGTCCCTCGGGTCGGGCAAAAACAATCCGCGCCCCAGTTATTAGCGGCCAGAAAAACTCCCAACCCGAAACATCGAAGCTGTAAGGCGTCTTTTGTAGCACCCGATCTTCAGGCTTTAATTCATAGGCCTTCTGCATCCAGACGATTCGATTGACAAATGGCCTGTGTTCAACGACCACACCTTTGGGCCGCCCCGTGGTCCCGGATGTGTAAATGACATAAGCCGGATCGTTGGAAGCAACTTGAATGTTCGCCTCTTCTCGACTCTCAAGCTCTCGCTCTTTCAGGTTCCAATCCCAATCGATCGCCGCCACCTCAATTGAATCGCTACAGATTCCTGCAAGGCGGCTGGCGAAGCGAGCATGAGTTAGAACCGTTCGTGCGGATGTGTCCTTTAGAACATAGGCAAGACGATCATCCGGGTAGCTGGCTTCGAGCGGCACGTAGGCACCGCCGGCTTTAAGCACTCCAAGAATGCCCACGACCATCTCGAACGATCGCTCCAAACAAAGGGGGACTAACGAAGAGGGCCCTATGCCTCTTCGTATCAGAAAATTAGCCAAAATCTGCGCCCGCCGATCGAGTTCGTAATAATTTAGCGTTTCTCCCTCGAAGACCACCGCGATGGCTTCGGGCGTGCGGCGGGCCTGTTCCTCAAAAAGTTGATGAATACAGGCATCTTGTGGATACGGCGCGCTTGTGTCGTTCCATTCGACCATTATCTTTTTGGCTTCCTTGAGACTTAAAGTTGATCGATTCAAAAAGCTTCACCTTTTTGTGCTGATTCTCGAGTGGGCTGACTCGGGATCAGATCGCCGGATTTTGCCGCAGTTACCGGATAGAGTTCAAGCGCGAACTCATATTCGTTCTCTTAAAACACTTGGTCGTTTTAGATTCCGACCTGGCCTTCTTGTGATTCGCCTGCAATTTCTCGCGATTCGCGGAAATCCTTGATCGTCTTCGGTTGAATACTTACGATGTTTCTACAAGATCGGCGCGCAAACACGCCAAAAACAAGCCAGTTGAACAATATTATAATCGATGAAGCCATCTAACCTGATTTTCGTATTTCCCGGGCAAGGTTCCCAAAAAAAAGGCATGGGTGAAGGTCTTTTCGATCAATTCCCCGATATTACCCAGACCGCGAGCGCGGAACTCGGCTATTCGATCAAAGATTTATGTCTGACCGATCCACAGAATCAGCTTAACCGGACCGAATTCACTCAACCAGCTCTCTTCACTGTTAACGCCCTAACTTTCTACAAAGCGCAGAAAGATGGCAAAAATCCGGATTTCGTCGCGGGACATAGCTTGGGCGAATACAATGCGCTCCTCGCAGCGGAGGCATTCGATTTCCGAACCGGACTAAAATTAGTCAAACGCCGCGGCGAACTCATGAGCCAGGCCTCCGGCGGCGGCATGGCTGCTGTCATCGGCCTGTCGAAGGATCAAATCCTCGAAGTGATTCGCCAGTCCGGTTTCACAAAGATTAGCATCGCCAATCTAAATGCCCCGCAACAAACAGTCATCACCGGCCTCAAAGAAGAGATACTGGGGATTCAACCGCATTTTGAAGCCGCCAAAGCGCGCTTGTACATGCCCTTAAACGTGAGCGGGGCCTTTCATTCGCCATTCATGCAGCCAGCGCGAGATAAATTTGAGGAATATCTCAAAGGATTCACCTTCAATCCCCCCAGAATTCCTGTAATTTCAAATGTAGAGGCCGCTCCCTATCCTGCCAGTCAGGTCGCAACGCTTTTGGGACGCCAGATCACCTCTCCCGTTCGCTGGGTCGAAACGATCCAATATTTGATGAAACTTCCTCAACCCACCTTTGAGGAAACCGGCCCGGGCAATGTCTTGAAAGGCCTGATTAAGCAGATTTCGGCTTAGCATGCCGAGACTCAACGACCGAAGGTTTCCCGAAAAGCATAGAGGCGGCCCGCCGTACGAATGTAAAGCATGTCTTCGATTACGGCCGGGCTTGCAAAGACTTGTTCGTTGAGTAGTGCCTGTCCCAGAATCTTTAATTCATCGCCTGCTGCTATCACCGTGACAACTCCATTCTGGGAAATGAAATAGACCGCTCCACCCGCGCCGATTGCTGAAGCGTAATAATCACCGGGAGCACTTAAACGCTCCGCTTGATAATGAATCTTCCCGGTTTTCGCATCGTAACAGGAAACAAGGCCGCCACTCTTTACCGTGTAAACCCGGCCATCATACCAGAGGGGAGATGAAACATACGGGAGAGCCCGTTGTTGTTTCCAAACCACGTGCGAGCTGGTGATATCGCCGTGGCCACCCGGCCTGATCGCTACCAACGCGTTCTCAGCCTTGGTAAACATCATCCGCATATTTTCATATTCCTCGCGGGTCACCTGATTATCCTTGTTCAAATCGATTTGGGTGAAACGATCGGAAATCACGCCTGGTGGAAATTCCTCACGACTAAGGATGCCATCCTTGTTAGTATCTTGTTTCCCGGCAAAATCCTCCCAGGGTTCCATCGAGACGCGGTCATCCAGATCGCCTCCAACATTCCAACTGGAAAGGAAGAGCAAGCCTTCGCCACTCGTCGGAGAAGCATTCGCTACTCGAGCAAAGCCATGGGCCATCCAGAGCTCGTTTCCCGTCTTAAAATCGTAGGATTTCAACCAAAGCGAACCCGGCACAATCACCTCAATGCGATTTCCAGAACGCCAAATAAAAGGCGTCGCAAAACCTCGCCGAAATTCAGGCCGCGCCGTTTCCAAAACAGTCTTTCCGGTCAGTTTATCCACCGCCAGCAGGCTGGAGTGGATGTCTCCGTCCCGGTTTACAATCAATAACCCTTCAGCCAACACCGGCGAAGTTCCGGAACCGAACTCCGTCATCGGCACCGCGAGAGGGTGCGCCCAGATCTGCTTTCCTTGAATATAGTGGCAAAGTAGTCCATACGAACCGAAATAGGAAAAAACCCGTGAACCATCGGTAATCGGTGTGGACGCTGCCGGATTGCTGATCCGATGGGTCGGCTCGAGTAG
>JAQGOX010000457.1 GCA_028293365.1 Verrucomicrobiales bacterium
CGAGAGTGTGTACGAGTCGTCCAATTGATTCGTCGCCACAGTTTTGAATTCTGGCCCGGCGGCAACAATCGTCGTTACAGTCTTTTCATTGGTGATATAGATCTTTCCATCCGCCAGCAACGGTGACGCGCTCACGGTCCCAACAGCGGTCCTTTCAGGGCCCCAGACTCGTTTGCCAGTTTTGGATTCCAGGCAGGTGATACTCCCATTATCGCTTACCATGTAAAAATAAGTTCCGTCCGAAGTTGGCGAAGGAACATCCGGGGCGCCTTCGGCTTCGTATTTCCAGGCCAACTGACTTTCGGTCACATCGCCCATTCCGCCCGCGCGCAGGGCGAGCAGTGGTTTGACGCGTGTCGGGGCAAAGATCATTCCATCTTTCACGGTTACCGACGCAATGATCCGATAGTTTTGATTTCGGCGCGGATTCAATCCCGATGCGCGCCAAACCTCGTCGCCGGTAATCGCGTCATTCGCCGTGACATAATCGCCGCCATTCACAACGATTTGTTTTTTACCGTCGTGCACCAGCACCGCAGGTGTCGTGTAAGCATCCGGCGATTCGCGAATCGCGTCGGTCTTGCGCTCCTTTTTCCAAACCTCCTTTCCGGTCGCGCCATCAAACGCCACCAGATATGAACCGCCCGCACCGGAGCCCTGTAATACTTCGATAATCAGTTTTCCATCCACGAGGATCGGCGACGAAGCGTAGCCCCAATTGAGCGCGAATTTCCCATAATCATCCCGTAAATTGCGGGACCAAATCTTTTTCCCCTCCATGTCAAAGGCAGTAACCGACGCGTTCCCCGTCACGACCCAGACGCTCTTGCCATCCGTCACCGGCGAAGGCGATGTTGCGTTCTGTTTCCGATAAAGCCGGTTTCCCTTATCCAACTCCTGTTGCCAAAGAATCTTCCCGTCTCTCTTCGAAATACAAATGAGCAACAAGGTATTCCCACCAGGATCGCTCACCCCGTAGCTCCCGCCTCCGCCAAAACGTCCCCCGCCCTGCCGTTCCTCCTGCGAAGCCGTGGTCGGATTGGATTCACTTTTTGACGGAGATGTGACGAAGATGCGATCCCCCCAAACAATCGGCGTCGCGCCGCTCCACGATGGAAGGTCGGTCTTCCAAATAACGTTTTTATTTGTGGACCATTCAGTGGGAAGATTTTTCGAATCACTGGTGCCATTCCCTTCCGGGCCGCGCCATTGCGGCCAATTGTCATTGGCCCGGGCTGAGACAAAAGCAGTCATAACCGCCACATATAAAAGTGCAGTTCTCAAATTGCACCGATCCGCATCCGCAGGTCTCGCACCGCCCTGACTGGAACCTACCTCAATGATGCTCATCGAATCGGAATTCAGATATTTTCTCATATTTTTCCGTTCCTTCACGTAAATTTACCACAAGCTGGAGAGACCTGTTGAGAATGATACGGAAGAAATCTTCTCACTTAAGGTCCTGAAATGCTTTGTTCAACAAATCTCCCACCTCAAGTTCTTTGGCCCAGAGGACCAAATAATCAGAGTCGAGCCTCTCTGCCTGGACCTTTAGAATCCCCAAAATGTCCCGCCATTGGCGGTCTGAAACGCAACCGCCTTTTCTGAACCATTCCAACTTGGCTAATATGATGTCCTCCGGCGAAGCGAAAAATAATGACGGTGTCTGGTCACCCACGGCCAACTTCTGCTTGCGGAGGAACTGGCTCCGGCCGAACGGAGTCCGCCAGGAAACAAACACATCCACCTTGCTCATCGTTTCCAGGTGGATCAAGTTGAAGCTGCCTTGATTTTTGACCGCGTCGAAGATCGCATCAAGGTTCACATAAAATTCGTCCGCGAGAGAATCGACCAAAGGTTTGGCATGTTTTCCCAGGACAGAGGCGACCAAATCTGCGTCCACCGTGTGGCGCGGTTCCCCGTAAATGCTGCTCGCGACTGAGCCGCCTATCAAATAGTCGATCCCCAGCAGCTCAAATTCCCAGACGACGCGATTTACAGCCGCCAGCAGTTCACCCTGACTGTGATTCATGAGAAGGCAGGGGTCCGTAAGCCTTTTTTGCAAGCTCGGGGCCAAGCCACAAATCCGCGAGTCTGCGGCGCAAAAGATCCGCTCCATCGGTGGGGTGGCGCTGGCGCAAGCCTGCTGTCGCCAGAGCGCGTGCGGTGTGATTGGCATCGAGCACGACAGCCAGTTTCCTCGCCGGCGAGGCAGCGCGCCACAATTGTATTAGAACGCGCTCACTTTTCGCGTCTGTATCTTCCGCGAGTGGTTTCATAACGTTACCAGGATGTTGCCGTATAGAGCGCCTTTGGGAACTCCCGCTTCCAGACTTCCAACATGAATACGTTCATCAAATTCAAATTAGTGTCATTCTTTGTCAAGGAAAGCGAAAATGATTTGGCAAAGCGGCCAAAACCATAACATTGGCTGACATTTTCGTGCCGGGAAGGCTGTGCGAGCACAATAAAAAAAGATCATGGGGTATAGGTTGAATCTTTTTGACCCTTTTTATGGTATGAGAGTCTCGAAAGCTTCTGAGGTTGAGCCGAATAATACGAGCTCTATTCCAGAGCCGACCGCGTGAACAGAGCCTAACACTGGATTGGAGCTCGGCGGCAGATAGTGGACTGTTGGATCCGTTTTCCGCGGAGAATGGAATTGTTCCGGTGGCCGCATGGGCGGCAGATGCCTTGACCAGTTAAAGCAGAATGAATGAACAGCGTGGTCTGTTCGATCGATTGGCGGGCTACCCTCGGCAGGGATCGAGACGTCCATCGCGCGGGAGGGAGGGTGGCAAAGAGAACGGTAGAACTCTGAACCGAGCAGGAACTGGTGAAGCAGGCTGATAGCGATTCGTTTCATCCTTTCCTGGGCTCGCATGCGCGCGACGAGAAGCATCATTGACTGTAAGCAATGCTTACGAATAGATTGATGGCATGCATGCCACCATTTACGGTCGGGGACAAATGGTCATTCCAGCGCAGGCCCGGAAGGAAGCTGGACTTCTGACCGGGGATGTTGTCTCGGTCCGGCCCGACGGAGACGGACGGATTGTATTGATTCGACTGGAGCAACCAAAAATTCCCAAGCCTGTGAAGGCAAAAATCATCCACCGAAAAGGAAAGCATCCGGTCGGAGATATTCGGCGCCCAATCACTCGTGAAGAAATCAAGAAGGCGCTGGCGGATTTCCCATGAAATACCTGCTCGATGTCAACGCGCTGATTGCAGCTATTTGGAAAAACCATCCGGACCACACCAAAGCTGACGCGTGGGTGGAAGGAAAAGAGTTGGCGACATGCCCGCTTTCACAATTGGGTTTCCTGCGCGTTAGCACAAATCCGAAAGCTCTGAACTCAGACATGGCAACGGCGCGTCAGTTGCTCGAGGCGTTTCTCCGGAAACATCGATCACAGTTTGTTGCGGATGACCTTGCCCCGCTCAAATCCTCAGCGCAAAAAAGCGAACAGGTCACAGATAGGTATCTGG
>JAQGOX010000468.1 GCA_028293365.1 Verrucomicrobiales bacterium
CACAAATGGAAACGATAATTCGTTGACGCAGGACTCAGGCGTCAAGCTGGATACCGCATTGGCAAACAATCTGAGCGGTGTAAAGGCCCTCTTTCAGGACGCCAATAACGGAATCGCAACCAGGATCGCAAAGTATTTGGACGGTGCTATTGGTGATACCGGTACTATCACCGCCAAACTTACCAATTTCGGGAAACAGTCCTCAAATATTGACGTTCAGATTGCAGATATGGAACGGTTGGTCCAAAATGATATTCAACGGATGACTGACAGTTTCGTTGCCATGGAAACAGCGACCGCCAATACCAATCAACAATTAGCCTATCTTCAAAAGCAATTCCCATAAATCATGAGCAGCAATACCTGGGGGAGGACGGTTCGGGTCGGAACGGGGGCGCTTGTCGCGGGAGCCTTGATTCTTTTTCTATCGGCTTGTGCGGAGGTGCGGGAGTCTCCGCTCGGACCTCGCTATCACGCGACCAACGTTTTTGGACTCGACAATTCCGGCGTTACGAAGCTGAGGAGAGTTGCATTTCTACCCCTTGCGGCCACCGAGTCCGGAACAGATCTTCAGTCTGGCGCTGATACTCTCGAGCCAGTTCTTCTCGCCGAATTGCAGAAAAAAAACCGATTTGAGATTGTACCTGTGTCGCGTGTTGAAATGACGCGGTGGACCGGCAAGCCCAGCCTTCGTGGAGATGAAGTTCTCCCCGAAGGGTTTCCAGATCGTGTCACGAAGGAAACCGGATGCGACGGCATATTGTTTTCAACTCTAACAGTCTTTCATCCCTATACTCCCACGGCGATCGGATGGCGGCTAAAGCTTGTTGCCGTTCAGGACAAATCAATAGTCTGGGCGGCCGACCAGGTATTTGACGCGGCGAGCACCGAGGTCGCGAATTCCGCGCGTGATTATCAACGGAAACAACCCGAATTGAGACCCGGATTGCGCGAAGGCCGCAAAATCCTGCTTTCGCCAACGGCTTTCGGACACTACAGTGCGGCAGCGCTACTGGATACGCTTCCGCCATATCCCCGCTAAAGTTTTGCTAAATTCGACCGATATGAAAGGGTGGCGCTTAATCGCGGACCTGTTTTTGCCTGCCAGGAAGGACAGTAAGTATGGAAGTTAAATTAAATATAAACTCGGCCGGAGCAATCAATATTCCCGCTCCGCAACCGAAAACTACAAAGCATTCCGAAGGCATTGATGCGACTGAATTCAGCGGAGCGACCGCATTGGATCAATCCTTAAATGACACACCTGGCATTCGCCCGGAGGTTGTGGCCCGAGCCCGTGAACTGGTATCGCAACCACAGTATCCTCCAACCGAAGCGATCAGGAAAATAGCAAGACTTCTCGCGTTCAACATGGATCAAATCGGCGATTCAGGTCTATGAGTTATTCCGCAACCCAGGCATGGAGGTCCTATAAACAAGTCGCAACAAAAACAGCGGCTCCCGGGCAATTGGTGCTGATGCTCTTCGATGGGGCCATTCGTTTTCTCGATCGAGCGCTCACCGGATTTGCGATGGATGACCCTGCGGATGCGAATTCCACCATCAGCAACAATATCCTGCGTGCACAGGATATTGTTTATGAATTAAACGTCTCGTTGAACCTCGAACTGGGCGGCGAACTCGCTTCAACACTCCGGGCTCTCTACCACTTCATGGATGGGCAACTCACGCAAAGCAATTTACGCAAGGAAAGACAAGGCATAGATGATGTCTTGAAACGCCTGAGTGTGCTGCGCGAAGCCTGGGCAACGATGTTGAGCGGAGAAGTTGGACGCGAAAATGACGCTTTGCCTGCGCTGGCCGCTGCGTAGAGTCATGACTCCCAATTTCCAGTTGATCGAGCTGTATGCGGACTGGCGAAAGCTTTCAGACGAAGAATGCGAGGCTTTGCGACATCAGGATTGGGGTCGCGTGGCTGAATCTCAAGCGAGGAAAAAATCACTTCAGGACGTGATCTCGACTGTGTTTAAAACCTGCACGGTTGAGCAACGTCGATCCGCTCAAATCAAAGAAATCCTTTCAGAACTGATCAAATCCGAACAAGCAAATCAACAATTGCTGGAAAGAATTCGGAAAACGGCGGAAAAAGAGCGGGGCGATCTTGGCGGCGTTGCCCGCACCCTGCGGCGAATCCAGGGGTCTTATGGACAACAACCGCAGACCGTGTGGCACTCCTATTCGTAACGAAAACCGCCCGCTCGCTCAACCTTTGGCGCGGACGAACGCGACAGTCCCCTTCGAGCCAAAGTCTTCACGGGCAAAAGCCCTAAGCAGAGATTTCCGCCGGTCAGGCAGGAACAATGATAGCATTTCGATCTGGCAAAATCGCCGCGAACTGCTAAAAGTGAATTGCAATGTTGTTCCCTTTAGCAGAGATCCGCGCGTTGATGTGAAAATCTGTCCACCTGCCCTCCTCGAAAAAGATTTGTCGCCCGCGGCGAGGTCCACTCGACCAGGACCTAATTGGCTCGATGCCGGCATTTTAATTTTTGATGACAAAAAGGAGATATTGCAGTGCAACGATCCGTTGCGTTACTGGCTCTCCGCAGATAGGCCGATCGGCCTTTCGTTTCCCACCCTCTTCACGCAAGCGGGGCGGTCCAATCTTGGAGCTGCCGTGGAGAAACTGCTTGAGGAAGGACGGCCATTTGCAACGGGCACATACATGGTTGGCGATGAACAGGATTCTTCCATGCGGCTGGACATGGAGTTGAGCCGGACCGCAAATGTGAATGTTTTGCGGTTGAACTCCGTTTTACCGACCGCAGGCGAATTGAGGGAATCTCCCTGGCAAGAGCATCTGGGCAGCGAAGGCTCGCAACGCTCCATGTTCGTGCGGATGATGAAAGCCGAGTCAAGACTGGAAAACCTGACCCAGCGGTGGCCGGGCGTGATCTTTACGCAACGACCGGACTTTACGTTTGATTTCATAACTCCGCGCATCGAGGAACTGACCGGCATCCCGGTGGAGCAATGGCATAGACAATCCGATTGTTTTTGGAGTTGCGTTCACGAAGCAGACGCGGAGGAACTGACGTTGCAACTTAAGATGTTGAATCCGAAACGGAGCGTGATGCGGTCGAGCTACCGAATCCGTCACAAACTGACAGGCCGGGTTTCGTACATAATGGAACACAGAGAAGCGTTGCTGACGGAAAACGGACTGCTGTTGGGGTTTGAAGGAGTTTGGCTAGATATAACCAGGCAGGCGATCGCGGAAAAGCGACTCTCTGCCGCAGCATGGAAAGAGACTTTGGCGGTTTTAACCATGGGCCTGGCCCATGATTTCAGCAATATTATCGCAGGAATTCTCGCGCTCAGTGAATCGTTTCAGGCAGAAATTCCTCGCGAGAGCTCCTTTTACGAGGGACTGGGGCTCATTCAGAGTAATGCAAAACAAGCGAACCAGCTTGTACAGCGCATTCTCAACCTTCACCAGGGCAAGACAGGCGAACGAAGTTATCACGATGTCAACGAACTCGTGAATGATTTAACCGATCTGATTCGGAAAATCGTAACACGCCGGATTCGGGTCGAAACCCAGATCGCGGCGACTTGTCTTCCGGTTTACCTGGATCCCATCGAATTCCGGCAAGTGTTCATTAACCTCGCCCTGAATGCCGCAGATGCAATGCCGAACGGCGGGGGCCTTACCTTTTCAACCCACCTCTGCCAATCGTACGGAAATCCTCCTGGCTATATTCTTGGGAGTGTTCCGCACTGGCCGGCTGTTTGCATTGAAGTAAAAGATACAGGAACCGGAATTCCGCCCCATTTGCTTTCATGCATTTTCGATCCTTTTTTTACAACCAAAGCAACGAACAAGGGATCCGGCCTCGGTCTTTACAACGCACGTTTGTTTGTTGAAAAGCATGACGGAGCATTAACGGTCGATTCAAAAGAAGGAGAGGGCAGCACTTTCAGAGTGTGGCTTCCTGAGACAGATTTTTCGGAAACGCAAAGCACGGACACCGTAACAGAGGTATACCGGCACAACCTCATTCTTGCGGGGAAACCCGGACAGATAATTGATTCGACTGCCGTTATCCTGAGGCAGGCAGGGTTTTACGTCGTCCTGGCGCCATCCGAGGAAAGCGCCCTGGCTCTCTTATTCAGTTCAGAATATAAGTGGGCTGCGCTGGTCGTGCTTGCTTCGACCGATGACAGCTATTGCGCAAAATTGTTGCAGGAGGTTCGTTCACTCCGTATACCGATTAAGAGCGCGTTACTCATTCTGGCACGCAATCAGGATGAGATGAGTTCCGAAATTACTTCGGGAGTGGATTTGGTTATCACCAACGACACAGCTCCAAATGAAATGGTTTCTCAGATCAAAAACTTGATCGAAGGAAACTGAGCTATGAATTCCCAACCTGGCAACCTGCACTCGACCAATCCCAACCGGATTCTGGTAGTCGATGACGAAGAGATTGTGATGGTGGCACTTCGGGAAACGCTTACGCGCTCCGGTTTTCAGGTTGAAACCGCCTCGAATCCGAAGGTCGCACTTGAGCACCTGAACAAGCACCAATTTGCTGCGATTATTTCCGACCACCAGATGCCGGAAATGACCGGCCTCGATTTCTTTGTGCTCGTAAAACAAATCCAACCCGATGCCGCTCGGATATTGATCACTGCGGTTCTCAGTCTCGATACGGTAATCGATGCGATTAACAAAGGAGAAATCTATCGTTTCATTGTCAAGCCATGGCTTCGAGAGGAACTGCTTGCCACGGTAAAAAACGCCGTTCAAAGGTATGAACTTCTGTGCCGTAACAGTGTCCTGCAAGCAACGACGTTCGCGATTAACGAAAAGTTAAAGAGCGTCAATCAGCAGCTTCAAGAGCAGATCACTCAAGTCGCCGAGCAGAACAAACAACTCGCTCAGCTTAACGAGTCATCGGCACGAAACCTGGATCAGTCGGTCCGGCTTTGTCTGCAGACCATGCAGACCTTTTATCCGACTCTTGGTATCCAGGCCCGCAGCGTTCACCAAATCTGCACGGCCTTATCGGAAACTTTGGATCTGCCGGCACAGGAAAGGACCTTATTGGACATATGCGCCCTTCTCCACGATATCGGTCTGGTGGGCATCTCACGGCAACTGATCAAACAATGGCAAAGCGATCCCGCCTCTTTGGATGAGGGACAACGCGCGTTAATTGAACAGCACCCCGTGCTCGGGCAGGAATTGGCGGGCTTCGTGCATGACCTGAGCCATGCAGGACTGATTATTCGAGCACACCACGAACATTTTGACGGAAGTGGCTACCCGGACCGCCTGGCAGGGAACCAAATCCCCTGGCTGGCACGTTTGCTTGCCGTCGCTGTCGCCTACGCCTCTGCGAATCCGAACACAAGTCCGCTCGTGGAGATCAAGTGCGGCAGCGGCAGTCGATTTGATCCCGAGGCAGTCCGGGCCTTTTTGCGAGCCCTGCCTAAAATAGCGGCGCGGCCTAAAGAACGTGAGGTTCTCCTGGCGGAATTACGGCCAGGAATGGTCCTCGCCAAAGGGATTTATACATCGAGTGGCTTGCTGCTGGTTCCCGAGGGCCAAAAGCTGAGCTCTCCATTTATCGATAAATTGCTTAACCACAACCGAATTAGTCCGATAAACCAATCATTAGTAGTGTACTGTTAATGCCAATGTCCTCGCATACCTCCGAACGCTCCGGCCATTCGGCAGCCGCGGCCGCCTGGTGGGACCGTTGGTTCAATGCGTCGGATGATGCACAGGTCATTTGCAACG
>JAQGOX010000503.1 GCA_028293365.1 Verrucomicrobiales bacterium
TGGGGCTGGCCGGTTCGTCGCCGTCGGCAGCCAGGGGCGTATCAGTACTTCGCCCGATGGAGTTAATTGGACCCTGCAGACCACGCCGGGCGAGGCCCTTGGAATCGAGCGGATAGCGGTGGGCGGCGGAGTGACTCTAGGTATTGGGGGCGATTACGTTCTGATGCGTGACATTAAAGCACGATGGAGGCCGTCTGCGACCTTTCCTGGGGCGTACCAACCATTTTATGTTATGTACGTGAACGGCCAATTCATTGTTTTCACCCGTCTGAGGGCCAGTCCCCCACGTGTTTTTGCAGTTACTTCTCCGAATGGAATTACCTGGACGGCGACTGAAGTTAAGTCAACAGGGGGCGCTGTCCGTATGATCTATGCGAAGGGAGAATATCTGGGGGTGGGAGGCGGAGTCTTCCATTCAACGGACGGCATGATTTGGATGGTTCAACCGGTAGGTTATCCAAACGGGTTTTCGGCAGTGGCGTTTGGCAACGACCGATATGTCGCGATCGGAGTGGAAAACAGAGCGTTTATTTCGAGCAATGGGACGGACTGGAAATCCGTGTCGACGGGAACGCATTGGCTGGCAGACATTGTTTTCGCGGAGGGAAAATTCGTAGCCATTGGCAATGATTATTTCAGCAGCGGAGGGGGAAGCACATTGACAGGGCGCGGAGAAATCTTGACCTCGATTGACGGCGAGAATTGGGAGATTCAGACCACACCTTTTGGTCTGACGACCAAGACCGACCTGGGGAGTATCACGTACGGAGGGGGTTGGTTCGTCGTTGTTGGGGGCCAAGGGCTGATCCTGACGTCGCGTGACGGGATGCATTGGGATTCAATCGATTCTCCGACCAGGCAGCTTCTAAACACGGTCGCCTATGCCGATGGGGTTTTCACAGCGGCGGGCGGAGGGGGAACGATGCTGGTCTCCGGGAACGTGTTTGTTTCGACTTTAAGTGCTCCGAAGCTGCAAAAGGAGGGTTTCAGCTTCACGATGGCGGGAGGGAGTGGGCAAGTCTATCAGGTTCAATTTACCAGCGGGCTCACTCCTCCGAATTGGACGGAACTGGCATCGGTGACGAATGAGACGGGCAATGTTCGCTTTTTGGATCCCGCCGCCGGGCAGACCGAGAGTCGGTTTTACCGAGTGCAGGGGCTGCCGTAGGGCTGGACTGATAAGCCTGCGGGCCAATCGCTTTCTTCAGTGTCGGGTATGCGCAAAAGGACCGGAATAAAGTTCGAGTTGCCGGTCGAATTTCAGATTGGAGATTTGAAATTTCAAAAGGAGGGATTGGTTAGCCGGTCGGTTTGTTGCCGTCGTACTGAACGGTGAACGTGTGAGGGTAATTCCGGGGGGTTCCCGAGCAACCCATTACGCTCCACGCTTTCTTTTTAAGTGTCGTTTTGTAACGCCCGAACGAGCGGCTCAGCGATCCGCTCGCTAACTTGGAATTGGATTTATGGCCGTCCATTAGAATTTTCGGACTTAATCCTTCAGGTTGATGGGTGCGCTTTTTGAGTCGATGAGTTGATGACGGAGCGAATGTATCATAGTTGCTTCCGGCGGATAAAAATCCGCGCTCCGTTTTGCCACGGTTGCAGCTTAAAGTTTTAACTTGTAAACCGGGTTTCCCATGGAAGATGCGTAGAGGAGATTGTTCACGGGATCCCAGGCATAGCTGCCGAACCAATTCGCGGTAAAAAGAAAGCCGCTCTCTTTTGACTTGAGGTTTGCGACCGCCTTCCAGGTGGAACCGGCGTCGCGCGTTATGAAAATGCCCGCTTTGCCTGCGATCAGCATTTCCTGCTCGTTGCGGCCGAAGAAAGGGCCTTGCCAGATATTCACGGGACTTCCTTGTAGTTGCCAACTCGCGCCCAGATCGTGACTGACGAGCAATCCGTTTGTGCCTCCCAAATAGTGCACACCCTGAAAGAGCGTCGGAATTCTGGTTTGCGGATTTGATGGGGAAATTTTCGTCCAGGTGATGCCGGTGTCCGTACTGCGATGGATACCATCGCCGTTGCCATAGATCAGAGTTTTCGGTCCCAACGCTCCAACCATCGAGATTCGCTCGCGATTTTCATTGAGATGAACTGTGAGTTTTCTCCAGGTAATACCGCCGTCCTCGGTTACATAAACTTCACCGGGTGGGGTGGTTTCATGTTTGGCTGCGATAATCGTTCTCGGAATCGGCGCCGCCCAATCGACGGAGCCGTAGTCCCAATTGCGACCAAGGGTTGTGAACGGCTGCCAATGGACTCCATCGGTGGTCCATCCGGCTGCGCCATCGAGGGAAAAGCTGGCGATGCGGCCCGGCGCGTTTTGGTCGCTACTCGTGGCCCAACCGGTTTCGTCCCGGCCGGAAATGATATTGTTATCCAGGTGCTTCCAATTTCCGCCCTGGTCTGAGCTACGCCAGAGCCCGAGGCCGACGATCTTGACGGTGACATCGCCGTTGGTGCGATTCACCACCACTCCGGAACAACCGCCGGGCCAGGGAGCAGTAGCACCATTGTTGGTTAGCCGCTGGACGAAGGCACTTGAAATGTCGGTCCATTGGTCGGCGGCCCGCGAAGTGTGGCAGAGCAGCCAGACGCTGGCCATGCGGAGCCCAAAAAGGACGAGGAACCGAATCGGTTTTGGGAAAACGGAATTAATGTTTAAGCGCATGGGTAATTGAATCTTTCGACGCGGCTGGAGTTACCCTATTCACATTCCAAGAGGGTATACAAATCAGATCTCTGCCGGTGTCCTAATAATAACGGGAATGATCATGAATATGAACAGCGGGAGCTCGAATATCGAGAAGGGATTCACCTTGATCGAATTACTGGTGGTTATCGCAATCATCGCCATTCTGGCGAGTCTTTTGTTACCTAGTTTGTCGAGCGCCAAAGCCAAAGCGCAGCAGACGGCCTGCTTGAACAATCTGCACCAGTTGCAGACAGCCTGGACGCTTTATATCGATGACCACGACAATATTGTACCGGAGAACAAGATGTCAGGCGTGGGAAGAACCGGGTGTGTCAGCACCACCAATTCGTGGGTGGTGGGCAACACGGTCGCCACGGCGGACGTTTCGAATATTCGGCAGGGATCTATTTTCCCCTATTCAGCCAACCCCGGAGTTTATCGTTGTCCGACGGACCGATCGACGATCGAGAACTCCAGTACGCTCCGAGCGCGCAGTTATTCGATGGACGCGTATCTGAATGGCGGTCTGGATGCGCGCATTAATGGAAGTTATTTGCCGGATCTCGTGCTCCGCTATACCGAATTGGCGCAGAGCGCGTCGTCCGTCTTCGTATTTCTGGATGAGAACGAATATACGATTGATGATGGCGTTTATCTGCTCTACAGAGAACCGGCTGATTTCTGGCAGAATGCACCTTCGGACCGCCATAGCCGAGGAGCGAATCTTTCGTTTGCTGATGGGCACTGCGAGCGGTGGCAGTGGCGCGCTCCAAAGAAGATGCAAATCTACCAGGCGCTCACATCCAATGCGGACGACATGCAGGATCTGAAACGCTTGCAGGCAGGGCTGGCGGTTGCACGTTAAATACTAATCCGAACACGTGCCACATGGTTAAAGCCATCAAAACGGCCGACGAGATGCGGGGAGGTATCCGGAGTGCGCGTTTTTCGAGTTGGTTGCACGTGCACCTGAACCTACGGCGCGGTTCGATCATCGTTGGATTGGTCTGTACAGCACTGGCTATTTTTTACGCCGAGGAAAATTGGCGAGGGCGGCGGGCGTGGGAGAATTATCGGGTGAAATTGATATCGAAAGGTGTCGTGTTCGACTGGCACGCCTTGATGCCTCCCCCGGTGCCGGACGACGCGGAGAATTTTGCCATGACTCCCTTGGTGGCGGCACTATTTGACTTTGCCCCAGGGACCTATGCGCCTCGGGATACTCGAGCGTACGCGCGGGCCTCAATGTTCGGGCATCTTGGTGAACCTTTCCGGAACTCAGTAGATCCGGTGCCCGACTGGGCCGAAGGACGCAGAATTGATTTGGCCGAGGCGCTCCAGCTCGTCCATAAACAGAAAGTTCGAGCGGTGGCGGAAACCAGGCCGGGATCGGTGGAACTTCCCTCCGACAGAAAATCCGAAGCGTTTGCACTCCTGAATGCGCTCGAGGAAATGAGTCCGATCCTCGCCGAGCTTCGGGATGCCAGTGCCCGTCCGAAATCCCGATTCAATCTTAATTATAACGAGAAGGAACATTGGAACCTTGCAGAACCGCATCTCGATCTTCTTCGGCGCGTGAGCGTGATACTGGCTTTGCGCGCTTCAGCCGAACTGATGGTCGATAAGAGCGAACAAGCCGCCGAAGATCTTGAGCTGATTCTATCGCTGGCCAACACAATTCGCGATGTGCCATTGGGTGGGTCACAATGGACACGGAACTTACTTTTGGGCCACGCAAGGCATGTTATTTGGGAGGGCCTTGCCGATCATCGGTGGTCCGATGATCAATTGGAAGGTTTTCAGAGCCAGCTCAAGCAGATCAATCTCGTTAACGATGCGAAGGCGCGCCTGCGCCTGGAACGCGCGACCGGTGATCACTTATTTGAACTCGTACGGGAAAAACCGTCGATTGTGAAGGGATGGTTCGGTCCTGGATTTATGGCCTGGATGCGGAGTTTTTCGATACAATCGAGACCAAGTGGATGGCTGGCCGACGATCGAATCTACTACCATCGACTATGCGAGAAAGTTGAACGGGGACTCGATGTTCAAGCCGGCCATATTCAGCCCGGATTAATCAATCACGCAGGCCACGGTGGCGCCTTATCATTTCCGATTCATGCGCTGGCGAATGTGCTGATTGAGGGCCCCACCGACATTCTAGTTGATGCGGCTTTCGCGCAAACCATGATCAACCAAACCATTTTGGCCTGCGACTTGGAACACCATCAACTGCGCCATCATCAGCTCCCTGAGAGACTTGATGAGCTGGGCGGCAAGCCTGAGCGCGACGTAATCACAGGTGAACCGCTAAAATATCGGCGTCTCGATGAGAGCCGGTTCACGCTTTATTCTGTGGGGTGGAATGAAGTTGACGATGGCGGTGTAATCGCGACCAATGGAGCCGCGAAAACCGCCGATCCGACCCACGGTGACTGGGTATGGCCCGCCTATCCACGAAAGTAAGAGCAACGCCTCGCCGACGAGAGGTAAGGCGGATCAACACGTCACGCTTTGCAAACGGAACAACGCCCGTTACTCTTTGCGAATCGCTGAATACGG
>JAQGOX010000504.1 GCA_028293365.1 Verrucomicrobiales bacterium
TAGTGAAAGCGCCCGCGGTAGCGAAGCCGGCACCCGCAGTCGAGAGTACCCCAATCGTTCAGGCGGCACCCGCAGCCAAGACCAAAAAAGAAAAGTTGGCAGACCTGCTCGAGCTTTACAAAGCAGACAAAATCACTCCCGGCCAGTATCAGGAAGAGCGAGCGAAGATTATCGCCGAGCCGTAGAATAGAATTTCCACAGTCGTCACCTTCGCCAAAATGTAGTAGCGGAGGTGACGGCACTCAGTTTTTACTGGACCTCTGTTCCTATCGAGCTGCGACTCGTTTGAACGTCAGTTCAATAGTTCCCAGATCGATAGATTTGCGTCTCGTTGATCATTTGTTGGATGCTGGCACGCTTGGTGAATATGGTCTTGAGTCGTCAGTCGATTCAACCTTTGTCTTGTTGTTGGCGTTCGGAACATTTGCAATACCCGGTTTGGCTGCCCGTGTTAAAGCATCGAGCACTAAATTCGGCTTAAGAATTGAGGGTAACACAATTGCTTCAGCCTGTGCGTCGGCTGGATAAATCAGGACGAGAGGGACTGCAGCCCGTTTATACCGCGTTAATTCACGAGTTATTTCGGGGACTTCTTTGGTGTAGTCCGCGACGAATGCTACGGCACCGATTTCTTTGATTTTAGCTCGAACTGAATCGATCTCGAGGCTGGTTTTATTGTTGACCTGGCAGGTCAAACACCAGCTCGCTGTGAAATCGACAATTACCGGTTTTCCGTTAGCCCGTGCTTTTGCGACGGCTGCCGGGCTCCACTTTTGCCAGTTGATTTCGGCGGCCTTCAGTGCCGGTTCCGCCGCGTTTTGGGGCTTGGCATCTGTCAACGTGAACAACCCAAGTACGCTCAGCAGAATCAGCGCGAGTGCCGATGGTTGCGATCGTTGTCTGAAGTTGAGAATTGTCGCAATGCGCCGCGTCATCTGGTCGCGGTTCTCCAGGATTCCCATCACCAGCGGAAAACCCGCCGTCTGAGCACAACGTTCCAGAACCCTGATGATTGCCTGTCCGTATTGTTTGGTCTCCTTCTCCCCTACCTGCGAAAGGGCCATTTCATCACAAGCCAGTTCGCGATCTGCTGCCATACGGCGGAAACTCAGCCACAACACTGGATTGAACCAGTGAAGAATTCTGAGCACGGTGGCCAGCCAGTGAACTGCCATGTCGCGTCGTTTCACGTGAGACAATTCGTGCAGAAAAATATAACGCAATTCTTCCTGGTTGAATTCCTCAATGAGTTTCTGTGGCAGGAGCAGTCTTGGCTTAAAGAAACCGTGCAACGCAGGGCTTTTCACTTGAGCGGTCTCCAGCAGTTCGACGGAAAATTGAATTCCCAGAACCGATTTACACTTTTGAAAAACAGCGGTGATTTGCGGATCTGTGATTGTCGTTGCTGCACGCAAGCGGTGCAGAAAGGTTAGATTTTGCCGTATCACTCTCCACGCAAGCACCGCAACGCCCAGCGCCCATATTAGCGACCCCAATTTCGGAAGGTGTGCGCGGAGAACCCGGATCCCTGCGGTTTTGGGTGTACCTATCGCGGGGATTTTAATCGTTTCTGCAGGCGTTTTTGGAGTGAAAACTAGGGTTCTTGCCGGAAGCGGGCTGCGCTCAGTAATGCCAAAAGTCTCCTGGATTGCATCGAAATGTGATTCGTCTCGCACGGTTTCGAACGGCACTTCCTGGACGGTCGATGCGGTTATCGTCGGACTCGCTCGTGTTGTTGCTGTTTCAGTTTTTGTACCGGATCGATCGAATACTCTGAGGTTAAACAGACTGAGGGAACTTTGCGGTGAAATTGGAAGCAACAGCTTCAGCAGCAACAACGACCAGAGCGCATAACGCCATCGAGCATTTAGCCTTTCCTGAAACAACCATTGGACGAAATACACAACCGCCGCCAGCACCCCCGCCTGCCACGAAGCCCGAATAAGCCACGCGAAAAAGGTCCCCATAGTTTCGTTCACAGGTTATTTCTCCTTTTCGGAAAGCATTTCCTTAAGTTGTTTGATATCTGCCTTGGTGAGATTTGATTCACCAACGAGATGCAGGAGCATGGGGCCTGGCTCGCCTCCGAAGACTCGATCCAGAAACGAGCGACTTTCCTGCCGCATCGCCTGCTCCATGGTGATCAGTGCTTCGTAAAAATTACGCTTTTCTTTTGGCGCGACCTTCAGGGCCTTTTTCCTGGTTAAACGATCAAGAAGAGTTCGAATAGTCCTCGAATGCCATCCTTTTCGTTCGTTTAAAACCTCGACCACCTCACTTGCTGGCACCGGACCCTTTGACCAGACGACAGTCATCACATGCCATTCCGCCTCGGATATTTTGATTGTTTCCATGTTTGCTACAGTTGTAGCTCAAAATTGCTACAAGTGTAGCAATGAGTCAAGTAGAAATCTTCACCTTTTGCGCTCAATCGAGGGGTGTTAAAAAAATATGAAACTGGAGGTTTCATTTTAAAGGGTTTTGTGGGACTATATCGGACTGGTCTTCCTTCCAGTTAGGAATCCTGACGAAAATGCTTAAATCCAATACAAATCAGTTGGTTACAAAAAACACCGCTGCGCAATTGCGAAAATCCACCCGGACGTCCCGCTCTACCAAGCAGCGCACAAAGAAAACTTCCCGTTCCGCACGTGAAATAATCGATCACGATGCGTCGCTCACTTTGAATCATTCGAGCGTTGATCCTGTGGTTGACGCGAACGTAGTCAAAATTGATCCAGAGGCTGAACTGGCCAAAAAGATTCGTGAACTGCTCGTTCTCGCCAAAGAGCAGGGTCATTTGACGCACGATGATATCCTTGAGGCCTTGCCTGATTCAGCCGGCGCACCGGAATATCTCGATCAAATTTACGTGAAGCTCCGTAATCTCGATGTTCATATCATGGACGAGACGGAGATCGAGCCGGTCAAACAGCTCGAGACCGAAGAGGAAGATGAAAAGCTGAAGGGACATCTTGATATTCTCGATGACCCAGTGCGCATGTACATGCGGCAGATGAGCAAAACACCACTGCTCACCCGGGAACAGGAGATTGCGATTTGCAAGCGGATGGAATCCGGCGAAAGCGAGCAGAAGCGGATCATCTACGGTTTCGGATTCGCAGCCAAAGAGCACATCGCCCTTGCTGAGAAGTTGATTTGCGAGCCGCCGAAAGAGCGCTTCGACCGTGTGATCGTCGAAAGCAAGCTGGAGAGCCGCGAGCAGCATTTATTGGTTCTCAAAAGTTTGGTAAAAGAACTCCGCGAGCTCGATGCGAAAGTGGATAAAAAATACGCCGAGTTGCAGGCCGCCGCTCCTGAGGCGAAGGAAAAGGTCCTCCGGCAGTTCGAGAAGCTGGATCACAAGTTGCAGGAGGTGTTTCCGAAATTTCTCTACAAGCAGAAGGTCATTGAAGAGATGGTGCTGGTCGCCCAGAACATCCACGACAAGATTCAAACGGGCCAGCGAATCATTTTCGATCTGGAGGCGGGCCGGAAATCGCCGGAGCAGCAATCGATCATTCATTCCGAGCAGGAAAAGATTCGGGCACTCGAGCAGTTTGCTCGGATGCCTGCCACTGCTTATCTTGAGTCCCACCGCGATCTGATCCGGAATATCGCCATCACCGATAAGGCGCGCACGGAAATGGCCGAAGCAAATCTGCGCCTGGTTATTTCGATCGGTAAAAAATATATGAACCGCGGTCTTTCCTTTCTCGATATCATTCAGGAAGGAAATATTGGCTTAATGCGCGGCGTCGAAAAATTCGAATATCGCCGGGGTTACAAATTCTCCACCTATGCGACTTGGTGGATTCGACAGGGTATCACGCGCGCCATTGCTGATCAGGCTCGGACGATTCGTATCCCTGTGCATATGATCGAAATCATTGGGAAACTGATGCGGGCTCGCAAGGAATTGCTTCAGGTATTCGGACGGGAAGCGACTGAAGAAGAGATTGCCGATGAAATGCAGCTCTCAGGCGCTCGTGTCAAAGCCATCCTAAAGATGGCCGAAAACCCGATTTCGTTGCAGGCAACCTGCGGTGAGAATGACGACGCGTCGTTCGGCGATTTCATCGAAGACAAGTCGGCTGAAAATCCGTCGGCCATGGCGAGCGCCAGCCTGCTTAAAGGTACCCTGAACGATGTCCTCGGCACTTTGGACAAACGCGAACGCCATATCCTCGAATTGCGTTTCGGCCTGCAGGATGGTTACGGCCGTACTCTCGAAGAATTGGGCAAACATTATAAGCTCACCCGTGAGCGCATTCGCCAGATTGAAGCGAAAGCCCTGCGCAAATTGCGCCACCCAACGCGTCTCGGCCATCTGAAAGGCTTCCTCGAAGCCGCCGATGTCTCCGTGGCCGTTTAAAAGCAGCAGAATTCAGTCAAGCGCCCCGGTTTTCTCCCAAAACCTGGGCGCTTTTTCTTTGCCCAATTTTGTCTTTCATCGATGCACCGCGAGCTTAAGCAGGAGCCAATCGCCGATCGGCCGTAATAATTCCCCATGGAGCGCGGAATTTATTCCGCAGGGCCTCAAACATCACAAGCGCTCTCGACTAATTTCACCGCCCCCTCCGCCAAAACCTGAAAACAGCCTTCCCGTTGACACCAACATCTAATGCTCCCAAGGTTGCGATCTCGATGTTACCGCTCTTACAAAAACGCGCGACTCTGTCGCGTTCCGATCGGCATTCGGTCCTTTGGCCTGCATTGACTCTCTTGACCTGCCTTGTGTGCCTACACACCGCAAGGGCAGGGGACTGGGACAGCTACGCCGACACCTGGGTCGCCACCGACAGCCTGGGCCGGAGCCTCCCAGGGCCTTCCGAAGCTGGACCTCCGCGTCTCGATCGCACGGTTGGCATTTTTTATTTCCTTTGGCTGGGGCCGCACTCCCAAAAGGGCGGACCATGGGATATCACGAAGATTCTCGCGCAGGACCCAGCCGCGATGCAAAAGCCGGACAGTCCATTATGGGGACCAATGTTTGCGCCGCACCATTGGGGTGAATCGATTTTCGGATATTACAACACGGATGATCCCTATGTATTACGCAAGCATGCGCAGATGCTGAGCGACGCCGGAGTGGATATGGTGGTTTTTGATGTCACGAATCAGCAAACCTACCGGTCGAATTATTTGGCGCTATTGCGTACCTGGGCTGCTGTGAGGGCTCTGGGAAACAAAACACCTCAGGTCGCATTTCTCTGCCCCTTTTGGGATCCAGCCAAAGTGGTGCGCGAACTTTATCGTGATCTCTACAAACCAGGCGTCGAAACAAACCTCTGGTTTCGTTGGCAAGGCAAACCACTGATTCTTGCTGATCCCGACAAACTCGGCCTGGGCGAGCGTTTTGCCGAACGAAATAACCCTGCCGAACTCAAATCCGGCATGACCCTGGGGCAATCATTTCGCGCTACCAATAACTTTGCTGCCGTCGGGGGAAGTTTTCCCACCTGGAGCAGTCGTACGAGCGCTATGACTTTGCAATTGCGCCAGAACGGTCCCGAAGGCGCGATCCTGGCGACGCATCGGTTCCAAAAGGTCGGTGACAATGATTGGCTCCTGTTACGCACTCCCTCCTCCCAGCCCGCCGGCGAATACTACCTGGAAATGATTGACCCATCCGGCCAAATTGGTTGGTGGTCTCATCACGCGGACTGCTATCCTTCCGGGGAAGCGTTTATGAATGGAAAGGCCGTGCCTGGAGATCGCAATCTACAGATTCTCTATGCTGATTCCGAAGCCGGCGAGATTCAGAACTTCTTCACCTTTCGCCGACCCCAGGCCGATTATTTTCGCGGCCAAACCGCGCCGGATATGTGGAGCTGGCTGGAAAAATTTCCCCAGCACGTTTTTACCAATTCATTGGGACAAAAAGAACAAATGTCCATTGGTGTTGCCCAAAATGCTGTCAGCAACCGCCTCGGTTCCATGAGTGAACCAGGCTCTTTGGGACGCAACTACCATTCTGGAGAACTCGATTCTCAACCGGGTGCTGTCAATTGGGGATTCAACTTTGCCGAGCAGTTCGAACGCGCACTTCGTGAAGATCCGCGTTTTCTATTTATCACCGGTTGGAATGAGTGGATCGCGGGACGCCATCCTGAATTCAATGGCATTCGGCAGCCAGTTATGTTCGTCGATCAATTCGATCAGGAACACAGCCGGGACATTGAACCGATGCAGGGCGGGCACGGGGACAATTACTATTACCAAATGGCCGCTTTGATTCGACGGTATAAAGGTGTTCGCAATCCACCCGTCGCCAGCCCTCAAAAAAAGATATCTATAACTGAGGGGTTCGAACAGTGGAGCGATGTCACTCCGGAATATCGCGATGATATTGGCGACACAGCGCATCGCGATTTTCCGGGTTACGCCCACCACACCCAATACAAAAACGCATCTGGCAGAAACGACATTGTTGCCGCAAAGGTCGCGCGCGATGCCAATAATGTTTATTTTTACGTCCGCACTCGCGAACCGCTCTCCGATCCAACTGGAACCAACTGGATGTGGTTACTGATGGATATAGACAATTCATCGAAAACCGGTTGGGAAGGCTACGATCTGATTATCAATCGAACCTCTCCCGAGCATGCCGAAGCAACCGTGGAGAAAAATGCGGGCGACTGGAATTGGGAAGGGCGCACAAAGATTCAAATGCGAATGAGCGGGAATGAAATGCATTTAGCTGTACCCCGCAGCCTGTTACAGTCACGTATAAGCGATAAACTGCGCTTCAACTTCAAGTGGGCAGACAATATGCCGCAAAACGGAGATATCGTTTCGTGGCTCGATTCGGGCGACTCTGCTCCCAACGGTCGATTTGCTTTTCATTTTGAGGAGCAGTAAACACTTATTCCTTCGCTTGCCAATGTTTGTTCGGTTGGCCATGATCAGGTTTCAGCCAGCACGATTACATGTTTTCGAGTAATGCCATTTCCGGTTCGAAAAGCCGATCAGTGTTTCATGCTTATGCATTGCTCCCAGCCAGCAGGCCTGATCGTTCGTCACAACGGATTCGCGCGAGTTGCCCGTTGTCGGGCGTCGCTCCTGGTGCCTTCACTCTGATCGAACTACTCGTAGTCATTGCGATAATCGCGATACTGGCCAGCTTGCTGCTCCCGGCGCTGGCTCGTGCGAAAGACAAAGCCCGGAGCACACAATGCCTCCATAACGTTCGGCAGCTCACTCTGAATTACAAACTGGCTGTAGCGGAGGATCCCGCGGATCGATTGGCTGGGGAGGCAGTGCAGTATTGGATTACCGATACGATCGGTATCGAGCGTGAGGGGTGGATTTGTCCGAGCGCGCCGATGAAACCGGCGCGAAGAAGCGTCGATGCTAGTATCTATGGAAACGGATGGGTCGATTCGGCGTGGAGATCGCAGACAATCAACTACAACTTTATCGACAATGCTACTGGCCGAAAGGCGCGCGCCGAACCACGTGCGGGAAGTTACGGATTAAATTCCAGCTTTATTTCCAGTACATTCGCCGCCGGTTCGAAAGACCCAATTTTTCGATCCGGTTCGCAAGTGCAGTATCCAGGGCTCACGCCCGTGGTCGCTGATAGCGTTTGGTGGGAGATCATTGGCGAGCCCAACTCGGGAAATGGGACCCCGCCCACTTACGCGTATGGTTCGAAGCCGGCACCGTATAGCTCTTACGTATCCGCGCTCGATTCAGTTTCCATCGCTAGACACGGCAGCCGCCCGGGAAACATTCCCAAAGCCTGGGCGGATCATCAAAGGCTGCCCGGAGGAATCAACGTAGGTTTTTTCGACGGACATGTGGAAATGGTCCCACTGGAGCGTCTCTGGAGTCTCTATTGGAATAATAACGAAGAACCGCCCGGCAAACGCCCCGGATTGTAAGTAAAGCGAGTTCCTTCGATGTTGCGTGCCACCTCCCTGTCTCCACGTATTGGCCTAACGTGCCTCGCTATCGTCGTGGTCTGCCGTTGACCGCTTCCGATTTTTCTGATGACGCATGGAATTACGGTAGGTCGATATATCGGAAATGAGCAGACCCAATGATAGTCGTTTGAATCTCCAATAGTTTCACGCCTTACTTTGAATTCCACAATATTATAAGAAGTAACCATTGCATATATTGAAGGAATTGATCATTCTTTCCATATACCTGCGGGAACTATGTTTTCGTGTCGCGTCACCTTTGCTCCGAAAAGCCTTCAAAAGCTTAAATCCCCTCGATCATTTCAGTTGTCCATTTTAGGTGTGGCGTTTGCTCCGAGACCGGCCTCTATTCCAACGCCCCGATCCGGCCTCCAAGCTTTCACGCTGATCGAATTGCTGGTCGTCATTGCGATCATCGCAGTAGTTGCCAGCTTGCTGCTCCCCAGTTTGAATCGCGCAAAAAACAAAGCCAGGGACCTTCAATGTCTGAGTAACGTACGCCGGATTACGCTCGGTTATAGGTCCGCTTTGACAGATGATCCGACCGATCGATTGGATGGAGCGGGCCTGCAAATCTGGTTTGCGAATACGATCGGTTTGCAACGAGAGGGCTGGATCTGCCCAAATGCGCCGGTGAAACCTCACCGAACAGACCTAAACGGACTTTTTTACGGTCACGGATGGCTGGATTCGGCATGGAAGGCGTCAGACGTCCCGAGCCCCTTTCCGCTCCCTCCAATGAATTCCTCATTGCGAAGTGAACCGAGGACAGGAAGTTATGGTATAAACAGCCATCTTGTCGATCGTCCCCCTGATTATGGGTTCCGTATCCTTGATCTAGAGTTTGGGACCGGCTCGCGCGTCGAACATCCGACACTCACACCGCTATTTTTTGACTGCATCGCTTCGGGTGCCTACTGTTTCCCCAACGTCTTCAGAGGTAGTGGACTCCCACCGACATGGCTTTATGGAACAGTCCCTGATCCAAATTCCTATTCCGGTCTGGGCACAGTTGCAATCGCGCGGCATGGAAGTCGACCCAGCCTGATTCCGAAAGAATGGCCGCAGCATCAAAGGTTGCCGGGCGCCATCAACGTCGGGTTTTTCGACGGACACGTTGAACAAGTGGAATTGGAACGGCTTTGGGGTCTTTATTGGAGTCATGGCGAAGAGCCGCCGGGCAAACGCCCTGGCTTCTGAAACCCCAGGGCCCTCCAGGATAGCGCAAAACGCTGAATGCAAAGTGCTCGCAGGCGACTCCGGTAAAAACGCCAACAAACCCTCCCGTAAACGAGGCGGGGAATAACGGTCGCGGCAGCGTCATGGAGTGCGGTAGACCTCTACCGCTTTCCCCTCGAGCATCCAAATTCAAATTGACAAGGCAACTCTTTAGTTAATACTTGCATTGAACAATGTTGTTTCATTTTGATGTATTGCAAGCGACGTTTTAAAAATCCGGCGCGGTTTCCCGTTGGGAATAGAGGTGCAGAGATTGCCGGCTTCCACGCGCCTCAGAAGACTGTCGGTATTCCTTCAACGAGCGCTCCCCGGCAAAGTCCGGCTTATGCGCTTCTAATACCACCGCTTGGCTTCGGCACTTGCCGTTTGGATATTCGCACTCGTCAAGGAATTCCAGACCAGCGCTCACACACGCTCACACACGCTCACACACGCTCACACACGCTCACACACGCTCACACACGCTCACACACGCTCACACACGCTCACACAGTCCGAAATCGTTCAATTCAAAGAGATCG
>JAQGOX010000536.1 GCA_028293365.1 Verrucomicrobiales bacterium
TAGGAGCGACTCAATCCACCCGAATAGGTTAACGAATGTTTGATGCGTCCCACTCCCCATCCTTCCTGGTAAAGCATCTGGTTGTGTACTACACTGCGAATCGTTAGCTCCGGGTTTTCTTCGATCGGATAATCTTTGAGATTCTCATCGCCGCCGTCACCGTCGATCAGGTAACGCCAGTCCGGATAGCGCGCGCGAATGCCTCGGCATAAGGTCATTGCCATGGATGCCGATTGAACATCCAGCGGCTTGTAATCTTCAACGACCCGAATGGTTTCGGCGACGTCGATGCTGTTAAGATCCGCCTCAATCGCTTCGTGAAACATGGAAAGTCGGAGTTTCGCCAAAAAATCGCGGGCTTGAGCGAGATCCGGTCCGTCCCCAAACGAGAGCGTAAAGGCCTTTAACCGGCTGGGACTGAGTCCCATCGTGCGCATTACATGATAGGTCATGACCAGAACGGCACCACTGTCTATTCCACCCGAGAAACAAACGCCAATCGGTTCATTCGCGGGAATTTGGATGAGCCATTTTTGAATCTCTTCGCCGAGCGCTCCGATATATGCAGATCCGATTTGGTCAAGATCCTGCGGTTGATCATTGCGCTGCGGGTCGAAGAAACGAACATAAACCGGGTCGGGATCAGGACAACCTAAGAGCTGGATTTCAATGACGTAATGCGCAGGAACCATGCGCGTGTAACTTGGGTGAAACTGGTCTCCAAACCCTTCGGCTTTCAGCCATTCATGGATCGAATCCATGCGATCGGCGACGATCAGAGCCGGTCCTTCGTGCCGTTTCGCTAGAAAGTAGCGCAACGGCCGATCCAGCGAGCGAGCGAGGCGGACCTGTTTGCCATTGCGGGCAACCAGCGCGAATGATCCATCAATCTCGCGAACTTGCTCTGGAGTTCCCGAGAGCACGCGTTCGCGCGCCACTTCGACTGACATATTATGAATCTGGTTGAGGCCTGGATCGGTCAGGTCGACCACTCGTTCGAGATACTGGTGCATAGGATTTGGTTTCGTGGGCCATCATAAATGCCCTCTCGCACGAAGTCGATTCGCATTTCATGGCCTCGTTCCGTTTCTATGGCCGTCGCCGAAAACCATCCTTTCTGATTGACCGGGCCTCTGGCATATGGCGAGATGATAAGCGTTAATGTACGTTTACGATGGCCAGACTCACTCGAAATACTAAAATTGCCGCCCGCAGTGCGACCGCTGCGAAATACGACGCGCACCACAATGTGCTCAATAAGACATATGGCGCGCTCGCGGACTTAAGGCGCGAGTTGTCCGATTCGAAAGGCGCGATCGCTGAGCGCACCGAGCTTCTCAATACGTTTGCGCAGTGCAAAGACTCCCAGCGCTCATGGTTATTGCTCGAAGATTACTTCGAAAAGCTTTCGCTCGCCCGCAAAGACTTTCCCGGTCAGGCCTGGTGGCCCCGATTGCTCGCGGCGAGTGGCAAGGACAGGCTCGAGGAGACTGCTTTGCTCTTCGTGCGTGCGAGTCGTCCTCTTCCGACGGAATTGATGGGTTACGCCAATCTGGAACGTTTCGCTGAAATTCAGGAGGCCGAACAGGAGCAACAGTTTATTCAACATCTCGAAAACTGGCTTCTTCCGGTTGCGCCAAGCCACCTTGATTCGCCACGAGCCGCTCTACGGGTTATTTGCGAGGTGCAACCGCTGGAAACCGAGCCTGAACTGCATTCCCTGGCGATTAGTTTCAGTCTTTTCCGGCCGAGGGCCGGGGAAAAAATAAAGACGCTGGCGGAAATTTTTGAACTGACCACGCGCAGTGCCCACGAGCAGGAGCTTTTCGCCTCAAACGATTGGAATTTCATCCAATGGCTCGCGAAATCGCTACCCGAACCGCCGGTCGAAGATCAGGTTCTGCGTTTGACAGGCACAGAGCTTCTCCAATGGCTGGCGCATTGGGGGCATAATTCTCGACTCGAGCTTTCCGGCACGGCGCAAAATCTTCGATTCAATGGCGAGGTGGCAGAATTCGTCGGTTCACTGGATGATTCAAAGAGCGAGCTTTCTTTCACACAAAATCTCAGGCTGCCGAACGGAGTGGTTGAACCGCTTTCAAACGTCAAGTTTTTCGGAGGTTTTCCGCAGTTGGTTTTGGCGGGCGATTCCATTTACCTGTTGCGCAACGCTCCGCCACAGGAATTGCTCAAAGGTTGGCTGAGCAAGTCCAGCTTGCCGGTGAATCGGTTAAGCCGTCGTTTGCTGACGCACCTGCGCAAACAGGGCGCGGCAAAGGATCAAAAATGGGAGCAGCTATGCGTTGCTCATACCGCCACACCTCAATTTGTTTTCGAGCTGAGCGATGAGACGGTTCGATTGAGGCTGCTGGCAATCAGTGAGCTCAACAAAAGCACCTGGCAATGGAATGGGCATGACTGGCAGTTGACGGAAAGTTTGACTGACGGAAATGGAAAACCTGAAATCCTGGACGATGCCCGTCTCGAACCTGCGACTTTCTGGTTGCGACGCCTCGATTGGTTCACACCTGAACCTGGTATATGGATTGGTGACGCAAATGAACATTTTCTCAATACTCTCGCTCAAGTTTGGGCCGACCGTCCTTCGGATGCGCAATATTTAGGCAATCCGGCCTTTCACCGGCTCTTCCTGACCCCACGTCAATTAAAACCGAAGCTCATCGTTCAGGGCAGTGGGATTGATTGGTTCGCCGTTTCTGCAACCTGGGAAATGGAGGGATTGAAGTTGACCCCGGCCGATTTGGAGAGACTTCAAACTGCAACCGGACGCTTTGTCAATTTGCCCGATAGCGGCTGGATGGAATTGGATACTTTGGCCGTTCAGCAAGCTCATGAAACCTTCGCCGAACTCGGATTGGAAGGCTTGAGTCCTGTCGCGCAAAAGGTCGATCTTTTGCACGCGACCCAGATGGATTCGGCGACCATTGAGCGGTTCGCGGAGCAGCCATTTGCTAAAAAGCTCAAAGAGCGTGTCTCTGAGTTCACCGGAATCCAACCCACCGAACTGCCTGATAACATCCAGGCTGAGTTGCGCCCCTATCAAAAACAGGGATTCGATTTTCTTTGTCATCTTTCCCATATCAAGCTGGGTGGAATTCTGGCAGATGACATGGGGCTCGGCAAAACGTTGCAGACACTTTCGTGGCTTGCCTGGCTGCGAAAACGAAACGGCGACAGCCCGAAACCAGCGTTGGTGATTTGTCCGGCCTCGGTTCTTCACAATTGGCGGCGTGAATCGAACCGGTTCACACCCGAAATGAAAGTGCTCGTACTTGAGAGCGGCGCCGCTCGGCACAATCTGCGCAAACAGATTCCACAGCATGATATAATTGTCACCAATTATGCTCTGTTGCGGCGCGATCTGACTGCCCTGCAGAAATTCGATTTCCAGGCCATCGTCCTGGATGAAGCTCAGTTTATCAAGAACCCTACTGCACAGGTCACGCAGTCGGTGAAACAGCTTCGCTCTGGCATGCGGCTCGCGCTGACCGGCACGCCCCTGGAGAATCGCTTGCTCGACCTCTGGAGCATCGCCGATTTTGTGCAGCCGACCTATCTCGGTTCGCAAGCCGACTTCACTGAGAAATACGAGAGCAAGACTGACAATTCCGAAATGTCACAGAAAGTCGCGCGCAAACGGCTTTCAGCCAAATTGCGCCCGCTGATGTTGCGCCGCTTGAAGCGCCAGGTTGCCCAGGATTTGCCGGACCGTATTGAGGAGCGACGTGATTGCGAACTCGGCGACGAACAACGAAAACTATACCTCGCAGAACTGCGCCGCAGCCGGGAGCAGATCCTGCAGAGCGTCAATGAGAACGGTATCGGCCGGAGCAAAATCCACGTGCTTGCCGCACTGACTCGACTCCGCCAGATCTGCTGTCATCCGCAACTGGTCGGAAGCGAGAGCCCGTCCGGCAAGACCGAAACCCTCTTCGAATTGCTGGAGCCATTGCTCGCACAGGGCCAAAAAGTGCTGGTGTTCAGTCAGTTC
>JAQGOX010000546.1 GCA_028293365.1 Verrucomicrobiales bacterium
TGGCAGGGAGCGGTGGATAACTACGAAGTCAAGGACGGCGCCATTGTTTGCAAACCGGGAAAAGGCGGCGACCTGCTCACGAAGGAAGAATACGAGAATTTCATTCTGCGCTTCGAATTCAAGTTGCCTCCCGCAGGCAATAACGGCATCGCCCTTCGGACTCCGCTCGGAGGCCACTCTACCTCCGATGGCCTTGAGATTCAGGTGCTCGACAGCGATGGTTACAATGCCGCGCACCCGAAAGAGCCCCTTTTGCCCTATCAATATCATGGCTCGATCTATTTTTGTGTTGGCGCCAAACACGGCTATCTCCGGCCGGTCGGCGAATGGAACTTCGAAGAAATCGAAGTTAAAGGACAGACCATCAAAGTAACCCTCAACGGAACCAGGATTCTGGACGTCGATATCGACAAGCTCGACCGTTCCCAGATCGAGCATCTCCCAAAAGGGTTGGATCGTCGAAAGGGTTTTATCGGCTTTGCCGGACACGATGACCCCGTACAGTTCCGCAGTTTCAAAGTGAAGACCCTGTGAACGAGCGTTCGTTCAGGTCATAAGAGAACTTTCATGGCAACGAGATGAGCTCCCGCTCATGCGAAGTTAATATTGCCACGAAGGCCAGACTCTCCGGCGGTATCCAAAAGGCGCACTAATGCGGTGCGTTCTTGCGCCCTTGTGCGCCGCCTAATGAGGATAACAATACCTGCATGCGACATTTGTCTGGCAAGGAAGAGGAAATCATCACGGTTGCAGGTGACGAGAACTGCTTGACGCTTCGAAGCCAGCCGCAAGACTTCCTGATCCAACGTTGTTGGAGCCAAGAGCTCGCGCAGCTTGAGCACCTCGTGGCCAAGTTCCAACAGGGAATACGCTATATCGTCAGGAACGTCGTGGTCGAGGAGGAACGTCACACAGCCGTGCTTCCCGTATCGGACATTTGGCGAGCTACCAACACGTCAATTTCACCGCGGTGATCTTCGTAATAAGCGAGACACTCGTAAACCTGCGCACGTGTAATATTCGGGAAACAGCGCGTAACGAGGGAATCTATTGTCTCGCCATTGTGGAGCAAACCGATGACGTCATGCACCCCAACGCGAGTGCCCTCAATGATGACCTGTCCGTTGCGCACTCCTGGTCGCCGCGAAAGGTATCGGTAACCGATCGATGCAGCGTTTGCGTTCATTGAGATAGTCTAGGGTAAACGCTCCTCGAATGCAACCAAGGCGCGGCCCGAGTGCCCAGAAAAGGTGCCTCATTCCATTCAGAGCACACCTTATTCAAGCGCTTCACTATTCAAGCGTGTATGCGCCGAGCACTGCCCGCAACAGGTGCGCAAGCCTGAGATCGCTCGGTTTACTTTCATCTACTCAACAGCAAGCATCCGCTGCGATTTTGTCTCCGCGCCAAAACGCTCCTTCAGCACCCACGCTTTAATCGCAACCCTCCCTGAACACGCACTTGCGCTGGATAGCGTCTCGGTGTCCACTGAAGCGTTTGAAGGAACGATTCGAGAATTTATATTCGCATGAAATACATGGCGTCATGGACTTTCTGCGTTGGAAAGTTCTTGAAAGGAGCCCCATACCGCTGGCTTATACTCCGCCGGTCGTCGCCATAGACTCTTCCGCGCAACGGAAATTGCTGGAGCTTGAACCGGCCGTTACCTGGATTGGCCACTCTTCATTCTTTTTGCGCGTGGCAGGCCAATCCATATTGCTCGACCCGGTATTCTCGGATTTCTGCGCGCCCGTTCGATTGCCCCGATTGAAGCGGCGCGTCCCTCCCGGTCTCCCATTCGAGAGCGTCGCGCGTCCGGATGTGGTGCTAATCACGCACAACCACTACGACCATCTCGACCTGCCCACGATTCGACGACTGCCCTCGGAGACTGAGTTTATCGTGCCACAGGGATTAGCGCACTGGTTTGGAAAGCATGGGCGAAACAACGTTCGAGAACTTGGGTGGTGGGAATCGATTAATTTGGAAGGGCTCCGGGTCACGTCCGTGCCAGCGCAGCACTTTTCTTCGAGAACGCTCTGGGATCGAAATCGCACCTTGTGGTGTGGCTGGGTGCTGCAGTCGGGAAGCGAAACTGTTTACTGCGCCGGCGATACGGGTTACTGCGCAACTTTCCGCGAGATTGGAGAGCGATTTGGGCCGATGGATCTGTCGCTGATTCCGATTGGTGCTTATGCTCCACGCTGGTTTATGCAGCCGGTTCATGTTGATCCTGCACAAGCTGTTCAAATCCACATGGACCTTCGGTCGAAACTTTCAGTCGCATGCCATTGGGGAACCTTTTGTCTGACCGACGAGCCGATGGATGAACCGCCGAAGCTATTGGCACGAGCGCTTTCCAAAGCTCACATTCCGCCCCAAACCTTTCGTGTGCTGGCCATAGGCGAAACTTTGACTGTTCGTAATGAGAACTCGCCTGCGTGAGGACGGGTTTTCATGTGGGTTGGAAAATTGTTTAACGCTGCTTGACGATCTTAAATCTTAAAATCTTAATCTGGATTTTTCTCAGGGCGGTTTGTGTCGGCGAGATAGTAGGGAGTCAGCCCGGGTGCATCCGTGTGCAAGATGCACAAAGACATACGAAAAATCCCATCCTTTGGCGGCGCACGAAATGCTTTGGCGCATTGCTTGCGGTCAGATGGTTTGTCGGATTGTTTTATTCACGCCCTTCAGCGTGTTCTAAATGACGAGTCGGAGAGGGCGCAATTCCATGACTATGGTCGCCTGCTCCGAAACTCCCCTGTCCGCAAACGTCATCGCAATTATGGCTAAGACCCTTTAGACTCCGCGCATGAATCGCGAGACCATCGCTGCTGCCAGGCCAGCCGCAACCAAACGGATACTGACACCGTATTGGACTCTCTTCATCCTGACGGGGTTAAACCTATTCAATTACCTCGACCGTTATGTTCTCTCCGCCGTGTTACCTTCACTGCAAACTGATCTGCACATTAACGATGGGGATGCAGGCCGGATAGTTACTTCGTTTATGATCGGTTATTTCGTGACGTCTCCATTTTTTGGCTATTTGGGCGATCGCGGGCCGCGTAAATGGCTGATCGCGGCCGGCATCTTCATCTGGAGTCTCGGAACGGTTCTAACAGGGCTTGCGGCAAGCCTCTGGATGCTGCTGGCCTATCGCGTCCTGGTGGGTGTCGGGGAAGCGAGCTATGCGACAATCAGCCCGAGTTATATCTCGGACACATTTGGCAAGACCCGGCGGAACAACGCGTTGACGATTTTTTACG
Source organism: Verrucomicrobiales bacterium (assembly GCA_028293365.1). Lineage (GTDB taxonomy): Bacteria > Verrucomicrobiota > Verrucomicrobiia > Limisphaerales > SXQI01 > JAQGOX01. Next base: position 3,270 of record JAQGOX010000546.1, read on the forward strand.
CGGCAATCCCAGTGGGCGCTGCGCTCGGCAATATTTTAGGGGGCTTGATTTCCGCAAGTTACGGCTGGCGCAGCGCGTTCATCTGGGCCGGCGCACCTGGGCTCCTGCTGGCACTGGCGCTCCTGCCTTTTGCCGAACCCAGGCGCGGCGGCTCGGACAACGACGCGGACGCAATACAGGCCGCGAAGAAACCAGCCCTGAAAGATATCATGAATCTATTTCGCATTCCTGATTACCTCCTGGTCGTTTGGGGCTATACCGCTTACACGTTCGCTCTGGGAGCCTTTGCCCTTTGGGGACCCACATTCCTGCACCGAATTCATCAAGTGGCCGAAAAGTCTGCCGCGACATTTTTCGGAGCGGTGCTCGTGGTCGCGGGCTTGCTCGGCACGATGCTCGGTGGTTTTGCAGCAACCGCGTGGCAAAAGCGAAATCGCGCGGGGTACGCCTGGGTTCTTGGGCTATCGGTACTTGGCGCGGTGCCGGCTTCGTTCGCAGCGTTTCTCGTTCCG
>JAQGOX010000557.1 GCA_028293365.1 Verrucomicrobiales bacterium
AATCCGCGATGACACTACTAAGACGTGTTTCGCTGCTGCGCGAACTATTCAAAAGCAAAACACGGGCATCGAGTGTGAGGTTAATTAAAGGAAGAGGCTGTGTATTTTGATCCGGCTTTTGTTCGGACGCCAAACGGACTGCGTCGATTGCTTTTTGAATTCCTTCGTGTTGCGGTTCGGTGGATTGAGCCAACAGTCTATCCAACATTCGCAGAATCATTGTCTTCGTTTGCGCCGCCTCGTCCGATTCTCTTATTTGATCCGTGAATGATTTTACCATTTTTGGCGCCAGACCAGGATCTGACAAGGTGGCCGCCATCTCGGATGACGTGATGATTCGCGGAACCCCATTGTCCGCTTGAACGGCCGTTTCTTCTTCTCTTAAGTTTGCATCGATACTTGGATATTGCTGTCGCAGATTAGGTTGAATGAGACAGGCCGCCTTCAAGGCAGAATCCGCGTATCCGTTCGCCCAATTCTTTGTTTCCTGGGCGAAGGCGAGCAAGGCTGGCACCGCATCTTTTGCGTCCGATCCGAGCCTCCCCAAACCTTCGGCAGCACGATAGGTATTACTCGCATCTCGACTTTCGTGAAAATTCAGGGCACGAAGAAATATGCCCTTTAGCTCTGCCGGTTTTTCACCGGGCAATGCGGCCAGTCCATAAGCGGCTAGTAAACGTTGACTCGAATCGCCCTTTTGTAATACCGGATCGAGCGCTGCTCGGAGCATTTGCACATTTTCTGGAAAACTCCGCATGCGCGGGGTTGAAAGAGCTGCCACCACTTCGAACCGAAAACCCAAAGACTTTTTTTGCGCGTCTTGCAAAACCGAGGTGATATCGGCCGCCATTTCAGGATCCAGGGATCGAGGAGTGCTGGCAACATTTGTATTAATTTGCGCCAGCGCTTGAAAAGCTAGGCGTCTGAGATCGACTGGTTGATCACTCGATCGGAAAACAGCCGAAACTTTCGGTCGAAACAGGGCAAGGGCTTCGTTCAATGAATCCGAATCTTTTCCTTCGCGACTGTTTACCAGATCCGAGATTGCCGAGAGAGACCAATGGCGAGTTTCGAAATCAGGATTGTCGAGATACTCCAGTAATATGGGAACCGCCTGAAGCCATTGATTCCCGAAATCCATCAGAGCATGACGCAGTTCTGGTGGCAGGTAGCTACGTGCTGGTTGCGCTCGATCCAGAACCAAACGAAGATCCCGCTTTGCTCTTTCAAGTTCATCGGCGCTAATGATTCGTAATGGGGCTTCATGGTAGAACCCGGTTGCCTGACCGGTGTTTGACCGGGTCACCTGGCTCACCTTGCGGTTCCGGCTTGGGCTTTTGAATGGATTCGTTAGAAAATAAGGCCCCAATTCGGCCAGCCCCAATGCCAGCAGCAGGCCGGCAATTCCTATTTTAAGTTTGGTCCAGGTCATAACATTGGTGAGAGTTGCTGCGATTCCGCCGCTTGTTGCGGTGCTTGCGAGTGCTGCACCGGCAACGTTGTTTGCCAGCCAGACCGGAGCAGCCGTAACCGCCTCCGCGGCGAGATCCGTCGCCAACGCAGTTGCTGAAAGAGTTATGCCGCGGCGTTTTAATAAGCGGTGCAGTTTATCAAGCGCGGCGCTAACTCGCTTTCGTGCGGCTTCGTCGCTGGTGCCGAGAGCGTCACCAACCGATTGAAAACTTCCCTGCTCAAAGAATCGCAGCAGAATAGCGGCGCGGTCCGCTACTCCCAGTTCGCCAATAGCTTCGTCCAGAATTGGCGCGACTCGATCGAGGTTCACTTTTGAATGATCTTCCAACCTGTTCATTTCTGCAGCATCCCTTTCCCGGTTCTGACGGCGGCGCTCCCCACGCATCATTTTCGCCGCCACAAAACGCGTATGCTGATGCAGCCAACCGCCCAGCATCACGTCAGTGGGAAGAGTTCGTGCTTTTTGTGCCAACGCTATGAAGACGGTTTGCGATACGTCCTCAGCAAGTTGGGATTGACGATCGACAAGGCGCAACGCGGTCGAATAAACCAGATTGATGTAGCGCGCGACCAGTTCGCGAAAGGCCGATTCCGAACCATTGTTCACGTAATCGGCTAGTAATGTCTGGCTTTCCGTCATTTTCAATTCACAGGTATAAACCCGCCAAAATCCGAAACCGGAAAATAAACATTCTTTCTGATATCTGGCGAAGCCGATCTCTGGATCGTGTAACACAACGGATCCCATCCCAAGAACGTCATTGAAGAATATCTCATTTTGTTTTATAGAAGCATTGGATTATGAGTACGCCGATAGCAGAATCCCCCTCCGATATTTGGATGCGCGCGATTAAACCCGAATCGGGAGATCTTAGCCCTGAAGCGGCTCGTTTTTTTTTAAGCGTTAAATTATCCAATGTCGATCTCCTGCGCCTGAAGGAACTCTCCGCCAAGAGTCGAATTGGCTCAATTAACAAGGATGAGAGCCAGGAACTCGATCGTTATCTTGAGTTTGGATGGTTTTTTGACATTTTGAAATCAAAGGCTCGTCTTTCCCTTCAATCCCTTGCCAAAGAATGAAGGAAGTTTTGCGCGAAACGGTACGTCAGCGTGCCGGATTTCGCTGCGAGTACTGCCTTCTACCCGCAAAATACTCTATTTTGGATTTCGAAATCGATCACATCATTCCTGAGAAACATGGCGGCTTGCCCGAACAGGATAACCTGGCCTTGGCTTGTTGTTACTGCAATCGCTTCAAAGGGCCGAATTTATCGGGTATCGATCCTCTTACGGGCGCGATCATTCGGTTGTTCAACCCGCGTCGGGACAAGTGGGCGGAACACTTTTTCTGGTCTGATTCAAAACTTGGAGGAAAAAGCCCGATTGCCAGGGTAACGATCTCAGTTTTAGAAATGAACCTTCCAGGACACCTCCGGTTGAGAACGGCGCTCGCCGCGGAAGGTGTATTTCCATACGTTTAAAACCGCTTCAATTCCTCGGCAGGTGCGCCGATTATCTGGAATGGAAATGGCGGATTTGTCAGCGTTTTATTGCATCTGTTCGTTTTTCGGAGAACATGCTAGGTTCGTCCTCATGCGGACGGCAATTTATCCCGGAAGTTTTGATCCGATCACCAATGGGCACCTTGACGTCGTGCAAAGGGCAGCCAAATTATTTGATCGGATCATTGTCGCCGTAGCCACGAATGACAGTAAAAATCCGCTTTTTACACTGGCTGAACGGAAGCAATTGGTCCTGCAGGCGATCGGCCATCTGCCTAACGTCGAGGTGGACAGCTTTAATGGCCTGCTCGTAAATTATGTGGATGAGCAAAAAGGCGGAGCCATTATCCGTGGATTACGCGCCGTTTCGGATTTCGAATTTGAATTTCAGCTCGCTCTGATGAACAGAAAGCTCAATGAACGGGTCGAAACGATATTTATGATGCCCAAGGATACCTACACTTTCCTGAGTTCCCGCATTGTAAAAGAAATTGCGCGGCTGGGCGGGGATGTAAGCTCCTTTGTACCCCGGCATGTGCAGGCAGCATTAGCTCAAAAATTCAACCTAAGTGGTCCAACGATCACGACCTAAATGTATGCCCGTCAAAGTCAACCTAAGGCACCTCGAAGAAAACAGCGTCCAGCTTAAAGGCGAACTCTCGCCTGAAGAGCTGGAAATCGAACATCCAGACGAATTGGTCCATATTAATGAACCATTGCAATACGATGTGGAGGTGGAACGAGCCAACAATACCCTTTTGGTTCATGGCTCGATCACACAGGTGGTCGATTGCGAATGCTCAAGATGTTTGAAGCCCTATCGCGAAGAAATCGATCTTACACCCTGGGAAGCAATCATTCCTTTGGAGGGAGAAGACCGTG
>JAQGOX010000598.1 GCA_028293365.1 Verrucomicrobiales bacterium
CATCCGGTACCCGTTGTAAACGGTTGGCCCGCATTTGAAAAGGGATCAATCAGTCTGATCGCTCCAAAGGCGAAAATGCTTTTATGCCGGCGGCAGCCGGAGAGGCCGAAAGCTGCACATCCCTGTATCCTCCGCGCGACTTGAAATACGCGATGAGTCCGAGATAGCAAATAAACATGATCGCAGGTAATACCGCGACTTTTCCAAGGGTTGCCTGGTTGTTAACGCCACGGATCTGTTCTACGGACAATTGTTTGGCCGGAGTTAGAAGCGCGATTTTTGCTTTGTCGAGTGGGCGATAGGTAAAGCCGTATTTGTGCTGCTGAGTTTCCACGATTCTTGAATGCAACCCCGGGTTTTCCTGAGCAAGCCGTTTGTCGAGCGAATCATCCTGTATGGTGCCGAGCAGGGGACTGCCAATCACTCCCACCGCGATCAAACCGACCGCGCTTACAGAACTTAAAGTGAGGGCGCCCCCTTTCGGAAATTGCTCCGAAACAATACCCAGTGTTGTTGGCCAAAAGAATGACTTTCCCATTCCATAACAAGTCGCGGCCAGAAAAACCATCACTGGAGCCGAACCGGCGTGCGCCAGCCAGGTCAGTCCGATTGATGCAATTGCTGCACAAACAGCGAGCAGGCCAAGCGGCGAAATCCGGTGTGCAATCGGCCCGGCAAAAAACCGAAGACCGAACATGATGGCCGACGTGTAGATTAGGACCCAATTGCCTGCATTCGGTCCCGCGTCTCTCAAGACCGGGGTCATCAAATTGGCAATCCAGCTATCCGTTCCAAGTTCAGTCGTCGCGAGCAACGTCATGATTAACATCATGAAAACAAACATCGGCCGGCCGAAATTCCTGATTCGAGTTGCAAAAAGTACCGTCGGCAGAATCCCAATCCCGAGGATGACTGGCGTAGACAGACTGAAGTTGAATACTCGCAAAATTTCATCCATCGCGTAACCCAGAAAAAGACAGATCAGGAAACATCCGCCCCAGCCGCATTCTTTGAGCATCTCCAAATAGCTGATGCCAGCGGCCACCCGTTCCTGCACCGGAAACGGTTCGCGGAACATCATCCAGCCATAGATCAGCGTCGGGATCAGATACAATCCTACTTTCCAGCGCCACGAATTCTCGCCGCCTACAGAACCGATCAGGATCACAACCAGGCCTCCCAGGACCATTCCGCCCGGCCATCCGGCATGCAAAATATTGAGATAATGGGTCTTTTTCTTTGGATACAGAGTTGCTGTTACTGGGTTGATCACCCCTTCCACAATCCCGCCCGCAAGCGCGAAAATAAACGTGCCCAGGTAGAGCGCCGCATAACCATTGGCGCTCATCACGAGAATCGCCGAAAGGATGTGGCAGATAAACCCGAAGGCCATGGTGCGACGATAGCCGATGCGATCGACCACCAGCGCGCTCAATATCATCGTTACCGCCTGGGGATATAGGCCTGCCCCTTGTATCGATCCAAGCTGGCTTTCCGAAAGGTTGAACTTTTTCCCCAGTTCATTCAGCAGAAAGGCGCGCACGACGAAACCAATGGCCGATGCAACCAGTGAAATGTTGCATGCAAGAAACAGGCGATTGGAGTTTCGAGGGGCAGCCGGATTCATAATCTTAAAAAGGAGACAACGTTTTCTTCAGAAACTTCAAACCTTTCCAGGCGATCTCATCGTTTGTCGGTTCGATCGGGCGCCAGATGGATGCCGCGCGCGCTATTGCTTTCACTTCCGAGCTGAATGATTCAATGACCACATCTCGGTCGTATCGGATGGCGCGCAACGCTCCGGCAATTCCTTGCCAATCAATCTGGTCGTTACCCGGAGTCCCCCGGTCTGATCCGCATGCGTGAAAATGTCCGAGGCTCGAGCCCGCCGCGCGAATCGCCTTCGCTGAATCCTTTTCCTCAATATTCATGTGGAAGGTATCGAGGTGCAATTTAAGAGCAGGGCTGCCGGCGTCCGAAATCATGTTTAATCCCTGTTCGCAGGTATTGATGAAATCGGTCTCGAACCGGTTCACCGGTTCGAGCGCAATCACTCTTCCTTTATCTTCCGCGTAACGGGCCACCTCCCGCAAATTCTTTGCCACCGTTTTCCATTGTCGCAGGCGTTCTCTGGGTGGAACCGCATCGGCGCGGCCTACTACGGAGTAGACCACTCCAGCCATTGTCGGCGCGTCGAGTTCGATCATGCGATCGATTACCCGCTTTAGAAATTGAATTCCTGCCAACTGCTGCAACGATTCGCCGCGCAAATCCTTTTCAGGCCCCATGCAAGGTGCGACCGAACCGCACACGAGACCGTTTTCACGCAAGCGATCTTTCACATAAGTCGGATCGATGTCGCTAAATTGTTCAATGGAGATTTCGACCGTATCGAAACCCCATTTTCGGAATCTGGGAAATAGGGAGACTGATTCGTTGGTAAACGGACAGTCGAAGAGGAATGTGTTGATGCCAAAGCGCACAAGCCAGATTTCTATTTTGACTGTGATCCAGCATACCCCTCGACAGGTTTTCCATCCGCGCTCAGTTTTCCGCAGGTCCAGAGCAACCCGTTCGCCAGAAGATTAAGGTATTCCGGTGCGGCTGCCGTTTTCAGATCGTGACCAAGCGTCGTGCTGAATACCCGTCCCTTGTGATACTGATAAGTCCAACAAACAATATGTTCGCGGCCATCCTGCGGACTCTTAACTTTTAGCAGTTGATGCGATTCCGGTTGAATCGCGATTGTCTGATACAGCTCATCCCCGGCAGTTTCCCACTTGTCCGGAAATGAGCGAGTGATTGGGCTGGCCGGATCGAGTTTCAGCACCGTGAACGGCTCATAACGATCATGGACTTTGGAGCGCATTCCGCAGCAGGTCTCCCATTCGGATATTTTCGGAGAACGCCGGAACGCATGCACCGCGCAATGAATCATCACCGTCGGCTTGCCCGCAGCCGTGGTTTTCAGCGCGTTCTCGAGCACATCATCGGGTGCTTCGTCAAAACACCAGTCATAAACAATCGCGTCGTAGCCATCGGCAAATTTCGGATCATGCAATGAGTCGAAATTCGTCTTCACATCGAAGGTTGCGTTAATCAATCGGCTTAGATTAGTTGTCAGATGCGGCGCCAGTGTCGCGTAATCATGATATCCTCCCCCCACAAACAACAGGACCTTGATTGGCAGTACAGTTCGATCTGCTGCCTGGATTGAAAGGATTGAAAAAATCAGCGCAACGAAGAGAGCTCCGCGCTTAAGAAAAGAAAAGGGCATCCCGCTACTATTAAACTTTATTGAATCCCTGCAATCCTAAATTCATGGCACGCAATAGTCATCGAAAGCGCTTCGCGTTTGCGAAAATGAAATGTTCTTGCTAAGAACGGTGGGTTCGACCGATTCTTGGTGCCTCAGCATGTTTTCGGAATTTCCCAAATTGAATTTTAGATTCGTTCGTTTAGGTCCGTTTCTTATCGCTGGGCTGATATTTCTTTCGAGCTTTAACTCTTTATTCGCGCAGCTTCAGTGGGATTCGCTCACGAAAAAATACGAGGCGAAACCGGGAGAGACGAATGCTGTCGTTATGTTCCATGTTACGAATATTTCGAATGTGCCCATTGTAGTGGAAGCGGTTCGACCATCCTGTCATTGCACCGTCGCAAAAGTACCAGCTCAACCGTGGAGGATTGGGCCGGGAGAAGTCAATCCGATGGAGGTAACAATTGAACTTACCCTTAAATGGGGCGCTTTCAGCAAGACGATTTCGGTTGAAACGAAGAACGAAACGAATCTTTTGACAGTCATCGTGACGGTTCCTGAGCCGGATGCGCGTGGAAAAAATCGTGTCGTTGCTTTTACCGATCGCCAGGCTGTTTTTAAAGGAGATTGCGCGAGTTGTCATTTAAAGCCCGCGATTGGAAAAACTGGCGAGGATCTCTATCGGTCGATCTGCGCGATTTGTCATGAAGCAGAACGTCGCGCCGAAATGGTTCCCGATTTGGCGCAATTGAAAGTTCCAACCGATTCGAAGTTCTGGGAACAATCACTCAGGATCGGAAAGCCAGGCACATTGATGCCTGCTTTTTCCAAACCGTTCGGAGGCCCGTTGACTCGCGATCAAATTCAATCTCTCGTTTTCTATCTAACGGGGCGTTTTCCATCTCGGTTTCCGGCCGTCTCGATTCCATCACCAGCGCGGTGATTTGAAAGGGTTATGAAGGACAGGTCATTGCACTGCGCCGGAGGAATCTTCTGCTTCATTGCGCTATTTGCGAGTGTTCACCTGCTCGGGCAGGATTTAACCTGGCATGCGGAAAAGGGTTATCGCTGGGCGACGTTGCCATCGGTGACCGCATCCGCTCCTGGTTTCACGCGATTGGCACCTGAGAACACCCACATACTCTTTACAAACCGGCTATCGGAATTGTCGATTGCGTCGAATCGGGTTTTGGCGAACGGATCCGGTGTTGCCGTAGGGGATTTCGATCAGGACGGATGGCCGGACATTTTTTTCTGCGGCCTTGAAAGTCCGAACGCTCTCTATCGAAATCTTGGTAACTGGCAGTTCCAGGATGTAACCGCCGAGGCCGGACTAGGTTCGGAACAATCGAGCCGCGGCGCTGTGTTCGCGGATATTGATGGAGATGGTTTTCCGGATCTATTGGTTTCCACCGTGAATCGTGGAGTCCGTTGTTATATTAATCAACACAATGGCAAATTCATTGAGACGACCCAGAATGCCGGAACCGCCAGCAAATTCGGGAGCATGACGATGGCACTTGCGGACATTGATGGCAATGGGACCCTCGATTTGTATGTGGCGAATTATCGCCCCGATGATATGCGCGATCGGGGACGCTTCACGCTTCCGGCCGTCAAAGGCAAGCCCGTCATTCCCGCATCTGAAAAAGACCATTTTATACTACGAAACGGACAGCTTTTCGAATATGGGCAACCGGACCAATTATTCCTGAACGACGGCAAAGGGCAATTTCATCCTGCACTTTGGAACGACGGAACTTTTCTCGATGAATTGGGGCAGAAACTGGATGACGCACCTTTGGATTGGGGGTTATCGGCTTCCTTCCGCGATGTCAACGGTGATGGCGCCCCCGATTTGTACGTCTGTAACGATTATTGGACCCCGGATCGATTTTGGATCAATGACGGACACGGGCACTTTAAAGCAATCGCGCCACTTGCCCTGCGCAAGAGCAGTTCCAGCTCTATGGGTGTTGATTTTGCAGATATCGACCGTGATGGGTTTCTCGATTTTTTCGCGGTCGATATGCTGAGTGGAAATCCTCAGTTGCGCAAGCGTCAGAGTCTGGCCGATCGACCTGCGCAATCGATTGTGGGGGCGATCGAGGATCGTCCCCAGGTGATTCGCAACACCCTTTTTCATGGACGCAGTGATGGTACTTACGCGGAAATCGCGAACTTCGCCGGTTTGGCCGGCTCTGATTGGTCCTGGTCTCCCCAGTTTCTGGATGTCGATCTCGATGGGTTCGAGGACCTCGTAATCTCGGCGGGACATTTTCGTGATGTTCAGGATCTGGATGCACAGGCGCAGATTCAAGCGCGCCAGCATCCATGGACCGGGTTCAAAAGTGAAGCGGAGCGACAGGCAGCTTATACCCGCGAGTTAATGGAGCATTATCGGCTCTACCCGCCGCTGGATATGCCGATCAAAAGTTTTCACAACCTTCGAGGAGTGCGGTTTGAGGAATCTACCACAACATGGGGTTTGGCAGAACTCGCGATTCATCACGGCATGGCAGTCGGAGATTTTGATCGGGACGGAGATCTCGACCTTGTGGTTAACAATCTCAATAGTGCTGCCGGCGTTTACCGCAACAACGTGTCACGAGGACGATTGGCGGTCCGGTTGAAGGGAGTTTCTCCAAACACAGAGGGTGTTGGAGCAAAAGTTACTTTGGTGCACGGCGCGGTGGAACTTCAATCCACCGAGCTTGTATCGGGAGGCAGGTACCTTTCTGGAAGCGAGCCCCTGGTCGTTTTTGCAACCGAAGGTGGGAGCGGACCGCTTGTCCTGAAGGTGAGTTGGCGATCAGGGAAAGTTCAGCAAATCGACGGAGTGCAGCCGGCACGGCTTTACGAAATCGATGAAAGCTCCGCTGTCGCATCCAGTCTTCCAGCAAAATCCCAACCAAATCCTCTTTTTGAGGATCGAAGTTCTGCTCTTAATCATCGTCATGCCGAATCGGGGTTCGATGATTTCCAACGCCAACCGCTGCTCCCTTTCAAATTGAGCCAAAATGGTCCTGGCATTGCCTGGTTTGATCTGGATGGGGACGGACATGACGATCTGATTATCGGCGCTGGTGCGGGTTTTCCTCCGTCGGTTTATAAGTCCGATGGACGTGGAAGCTTCACGTCGTTGCCTGTTTCGGCTGACCTGGCTGGCACAAGTGATTATAGCGGGTTCGTGGGAATGAATGATCGCACTGGCAAATCATTCCTTCTCGCGGGGCTCACCGGCTATGAAAATAAAGGTTCCAATAATTTGATTCGCTTTGGTTTCCGGGATGCAACGGTGGCATCGGAAAAGCTTGGGTTGCAGATTGCCACGGCCAGTGCACTCGCTCTTGGCCTGGATGAAAAAGGTGCAGGTCTGGTTCTTTTTGTAGGAGGAGGTGTCAATCCCGGACGATATCCAGTCGGCAGTCCCTCAAGGATACTACGCTACAATGGAAATGAATGGAGCGTTGACGTGGAGAACAGCGCGTTCATCAGTAGCCTTGGAATTGTCAATTCCGCTGTATGGACCGATTTCAATGGGGATGGAGTTCCAGAACTCGTTGTTACGTCGGAGTGGGGACCGGTGCGGATTTTTCAGTGGCGGGGCAGACGGCTGTTTGACATTACCAGCGAAACCGGTCTTTCAGAATATACCGGGCTCTGGAAGGGGATCACGGCTGGCGATTTCGATGGTGACGGACGAATGGACCTGGTTGTTGCAAACTGGGGGCTTAACAGTTCATACGTTGCATCAGCCAGGAAGCCACTCACTCTCTACCATGGTGAAATGGCACAGCCGGGTGTAATGGATGTGATCGAAACGGAATGGGATTCGGCAAGAAACGAACTGACGCCCACGCGCCAGATCACGGATTTGGCTGCGTCATTGCCTTTTTTGCTGGAGCGCTTTTCCTCGCACCTTACCTATAGTCAGGCCTCGCTGAGTAACGTTCTGGGGGACCGATTGCCTTTGGCCCGCAAATTGGAAATCAACACTTTGGAATCAAGCATTTTTCTCAATCGCGGTGATCATTTCGAAATTCAAAAGCTTCCTGCTGAAGCGCAAATGGCTCCTGCTTTCGGTGTCAATGTGGCGGACTTCGACGGTGACGGCCGCGAGGATTTATTTCTAAGCCAAAACTTTTTTGCCACACGGCCAGGGGTGCCCCGTTTGGATGCAGGTCGAGGGTTGTTATTGCGCGGGGATGGAACCGGCCGGTTCACGCCGGTTGCCGGGGAGGATTCGGGCCTTTTGATCTACGGCGAGCAACGCGGTGCAGCAATTTGCGATTTTAATGAGGATGGCCGCCCCGATCTCGTTGTCACCCAAAACGGGGCTGCAACTAAACTTTATCAGAATAATTCTGGACGGGTCGGCATTAGAATTCGTTTATCGGGTCCTCGGGAGAATCCTCATGGTATTGGCGCCTCGATTCGAATTTCATCGAAGGGCCATTCCGGGCCTGCACGAGAGATACATGCGGGTTCTGGCTGGTGGTCTCACGATTCCGCAATTGAAGTCATGGCGCCTCTGGATGCTCCTG
>JAQGOX010000599.1 GCA_028293365.1 Verrucomicrobiales bacterium
CATCAGCAGTGCGAGTGAGCACGTCAATGGGTTTATGATGCTCATCGTCCATGGCATCGAGTTCAGTATCCAACAGCAGCTTCAACTGATCTGGTTTTACTTTGCCATCGATAATCGGACGCAAACCATTGCAAAGAAGATCCACCCCGAGTTTGTCTTTCAAAAAATTGGGATATTTCGTAAAAATACTGCTGGTTTCCGGGGTCATAACATGCTCCTCGAGGGCCACCATTCCATTGCGCCTGCCAAGCATGAAAAGTTCGTAAAGCGCCTTGAATAGATCTTCGTAGGACTGTTTGCCAAACGGCATTCCTTTAAGAGTTCCGAGAGCCTGTTTAGCCATGTCCATCAGGACCTTGCGAGGAGACATGATGATCAGAGCCCCTGCCGCCGATCCGCAGATCACGACGAATTCAGCCATTTGCACCAGTACCCCGATGTGCCCCCCGCCCATGGCGAACCCGCCGAAAACGGCGACAAGGACAATAATTGCGCCAGCGATTACAATCATGAAATCATTTCGCGAATTTAGCTGCCTACGGAATCATGCTTTTGAAGATAAGCACGAATTCCAAGAATCGCTTTTGCGTGAATCTGGCAAATTCGCGACTCGGTAACACCAAAGACCTCGGCGATTTCGCGGAGGCGCATATCTTCGAAATAATAAAGGGCCAGCACTTTTCTCTGCATCTCTGGAAGTTGTTCCAGGCGTTCGGCAATTACACCCGCCAGTTCCCGACGTGAGACTGCGTCGACAGGGTTTTCCTGAGATTCATCGGAAATGCTTTCGTAACGACTGCCATCCGCGTCCTCTTCAAATCCGCGGGCGCTATCCAGGCAGACAAAGGCGGCTGGGCGAATATCCTCAATAACCTGCTCGTATTGTTCAGGTGTAAGATCCAGAGCCTTGGCTATTTCGGCGTCGGTCGGGGCTTCACCCTTAGCCTGTTCCAGCCTCTGAATAACAACCTGTACGCGACGCGCTTTTTCGTGCACCGAACGAGGCACCCAATCTAATCGGCGAAGTTCATCGAAAATAGCGCCCCGAATTCGTACCCGCGCGTAAGACTCAAAAGAACTTCCAGCCGTTGGATCAAAATTTCGGACCGCATTGAGGAGTCCTACCAGGCCCGAACTGTATAAGTCCTGCGGATCGACATGCGATGGCAGGGTCAGGGCCAGGCGTCCGACGATATTCTTGACCAGCGGCATGTGCAGCTTGATCAACTCCTCCTCGGAGGCACTGCCGGGAATGACCTGGTGGTAGCGCTGCGCAATATCAACTTTATTTACCCGCCGCGGTTCAGTGGTAGCCAGGGGTTCTTCGCAAAGAGTTGCCATAAGTTTAATGCTGGTTTAATTGAGGAATTGCGGTTGAGTTAGAGGAAGCTTCCGCCGCAAGACGCTCGGTATGCGCATGAGCGATCGATCGAATCCAAAGACGACCCCACCAGCGAAGGAGCAGGCCGCCGATCGCCGCGGAGATACAGGCGCGAAAGAAAACTAACGGGCTTGCAACGCCCAGCGAAACGGAGCTGGAAACGAGTCCCACTAGAAAGCCTATAAAACCGCCCATGATCATTAATTTCTTCATACTGAATTCGTTCCAGGCTTGTTTAGCAGGAGTTCTGCCATGTTCCGAAATGCGCAATAATCGATGAAAAAGCCCCTATTTCCGCGCAAATTGCGCTCGGAGGAGTTCAGCGGCCGAGGCAGTTCGGAAGTCGCCCGGTATATTTTGCCCAGCACTCAGAGCGCGGAGAGCGTAATTTGTCCCCAAAACCAGATTCCATAGCTTTCCCCAGCGGGTATCTTCGTCGAGATGAGTCACGATCAAATCATTGATCGGCAATCGCGAAAAGCTGCGGACCTGCGCGAGTTGAACACTGGATTCATAAGACCCATTCAACACCAGGTGCACCTCTGCTTCGCCAATTTCGGCCAACATATGTTGCAGGTGAACCAAACCAGTCTCATCGGAAGTATTAACGCCGGGCAGATCAACAAACAGCATTTCGGATGCGGCCGTTTTCATTGATGCGGGACAACGATGAATCGGTACGCCCAGAATCTCACAGTGGACGCTCAACGCTTCGGATGTATTGGCCGAAAGTCCGTCCAGCCGCCAGACGCAAGCCTGCCGATTCTCCAACAACACCGCATTCGTCATCCACTTGCATAAAGCGGTAGTCTTGCCACTGCCCGGCGGGCCGACAAATATATGGGTATTGGCCTGGATGGGTCGCGGTGATTTCCAGCAGTCGGTTAAAATACGCTGTGCCAACGAAAGTTCTTCGCTCACGGAAGACGACGCGACTCGACCGTTTATAGCTTTAATTTGATCGACTATCTGGTGCGCGTACAAGCGGAGCAGGCCGCTCTCTTCGAGAATCGGTGAAATGCGTAAATCACTTGCCGAGTCATCGGGCCCGTTGACAAACCCGGGCGGAGAGGCTTCGCGTTGCACGAGCGTTAACATGATCTCCTTGATCGAAGCCAGTTCCTCGCGAAGGTGGTCCAACACCGCATCGTTTGTCGGCTTTGGTTCCGCGGTTTTCGGAACGCAGGCCAGAACTTCGACGTTCGTTCGTTGAAATAACCCGGAGATGCCCTTTGCCCGAACGCGGCGAATATTCAAAACCACGGCTTCCGGACCGAGGGTCTCGCGAATTTGCGCGACGGCCTGCGCTGCGGAACTGGCAATGAATGTTTTGACCTGCATGTTCTTAACTTCACCGTCAGCTATTCGAGACAGGGAATGATTGAAGCGCTTTGCACTTCGACTCTGGAAGGAATCTCAGCGTATGAGAGCACGTTAAGTTCAGCGAAAGTCGCTTCGAAAAATCTCTTAAACCCAAGGCGAATGGCGGGAGCGCAAAGAACCAGGGGGGGATGTCCGGCAGCGAGCATTTGCTGCACTTGTCGAGAAAGTGAATCGACTAAATGCCTTGCCAGCCTGGGTTCAAGCATCAATGCCACGTCCGTTTGATTTTGCCGGACACCCTGGGCAATTTGTTGCTCCAGCTTCGGATCAAGCGTAATGGCACGCAGACTGCCATTCTCAGCCTGGAAAGGCTTTGATAGCTGGGCACCCAAAGCGCGGCGGGCATGTTCGGAAAGCTCATCCGGATTTTTCGTAATACTGGCGTGATCTCCCACCTTTTCCAGAATGCCCGCAAGGTTCCGAATGCTGACTCCCTCGGCAAGCAGGTTCTGAAGAACCCGCTGAACCTGCCCCACGGAAAGCATGGCAGGGATCAATTCGTTCACCACTGTGGGATGGGTCTGTTTCAAGTTTTCCAACAAATTCTGCACGTCCTGCCGGGTAAGAATTTCGTGACAATTCCGCTTAACTGTTTCCGATAGATGCGTGACCAGAACGGACGCCGCATCAACGACTGTAAAACCTCCCGCCTCCGCGTTTTTTCGCTCAACATCAGTAATCCACGTCGCTGGAAGCTGAAATACCGGTTCGATTGTCGGAACCCCTTTCAGGATCGTCCGACTATTGGTCGCGTTCATCGCCAGCCAATAACCCGGCATGATTGTCCCGTGCGCTATAGAATTTCCCTTTAAAAGGAACCGATACTCGTTCGCGTTCATTTGCAGGTTATCGCGAAGACGGATGGGCGGAATGATAATACCAATCTCCTGGGCAAACGTCCGGCGCACTCCAGTCACGCGTTCCAGGAGATCGCCGCCTTTCCGGGTATCGGCAAGGGCCACGAGACCGTAACCAAGCTCAATTTGAAGGGTATCAACGCTTAGCAGTGTCTCAAGCTTGTCCGAGCTGGTCGACGCGGCCGTCTTTGTATCTTTAGCCGTGGTTTCCGCAACGGCTTTGCTACTTGCTTTGACATGAATCATCTGACGGGCCACAAAAAAGGTGAGGGCCGAGAGCACGAGAAACGGGAACATCGGGAGTCCTGGCACAATTGCAAAAACCGCGAGCATTACCGCCAGGATTCGAAGTGCGCGTGGATAGAATAAAAGTTGTTTTCCGAGCTCTTCGCCCAGGCTGTTTTTGGACGCCGCGCGGGTCACGAGCATACCGGCCGCCATTGAAGTAATCAGAGCCGGTATCTGTGAGACCAGACCATCACCAATCGAAAGAAGCGTAAAGCGTTGCAGAGCCTCTCCTACCGTCATCCCTTTTTGGACCATCCCAATCGCGAAGCCACCAAGCACATTAATTAAAGTTATAAGAACGGCGGCGATGGCATCCCCGCGGACGAATTTGCTCGCTCCGTCCATCGCGCCATAGAAATCGGCTTCCTGTTCCACCTTGCGCCTGCGCGTGCGCGCTTCCGCTTCGTTGATTACTCCAGCGCTAAGTTCCGCGTCGATGGCCATCTGTTTGCCGGGCATGGCATCCAAAGTGAAGCGGGCCGCGACTTCGGCAATACGTCCGGCTCCTTTTGTGATTACGATGAAATTGATCAATACCAGAATGAGGAATATCACCAATCCAACGACATAATTGCCACGCACCACGAAGTTGCCAAATGCCTCGATAATATGCCCGGCATATCCATCGAGTAGAATCAGGCGAGTGGAAGCCACATTCAATGCAAGCCGGAAGAGAGTAACAAAGAGCAGCAAGGTTGGAAAACTGGTGAAATCCGCCGGTTGCTCGACATAGAGGATAATGAGCAGAATTAGCAGGGAAAGAGCAACACTGACGGTCAGAAGCAGGTCCAGTACTACCGGTGGAACCGGCAGGATCAGGAGCAAAACCGTCCCGAATATGCCTACGACCAGCCAAAGATCTGCTTGTCGAAACAGCTTCTGAAGATTATTTCCAGTTTTACCCATGTCTTAGCTTTGAGTTTGTTCAGCGTAGTACCGGTAGCGATTGACCCGGTACACCCAGGCAAGCACTTCCGCGACTGCTGCGTAGAGCTGAGCAGGAATCTCGCCACCCACGCGGCCATACTTAAACATCATGCGAGCCAGGGGTTTGTTTTCGATAATGGGAATCTGGTGCTTTTGCGCTACTTCACGAATTTTCAAGG
>JAQGOX010000624.1 GCA_028293365.1 Verrucomicrobiales bacterium
TCGTCCGATCGCTTTACCGGTCGAGCGCACTGTGCCGATCCGAACTTTCCGCCAGGGTATCATTGTGGCAATCGAATGAGGATTAAATGCGCTCCACACCGCGACTATGACGCACACGTCCGTAACGCCCGCTGGCGCCGCCCAGCGGTCGGCACCCTACCTCTCGAACGCACGGGTAGCGAACGGACCGCTGGGCCGTTCGCACGGGCGTAACGAAATTGTCCAATCACCCCGGCAGGTTGAGCGCACTGAGCCGATCCGAACTTCCGGCAGCGTGTGCGAAAGCCTTCGAGCCCGGATTTACTTTTACGTCCAGGAATCGATCGGCTGCTGCCAAGGCTTGTCCCGGCGACAAAGCGCGCTCCGCGGGCCTTCTCACCCACATTCAACCACACCTCGCGATCCCTGCACAATAAACCTTGCTTGCGTCCGACCCGGAATTTACCTACTGCTATCCGCTATGCGTCTTCTCGAAAATAAGTTAGGAATCGTTTTTGGCGTCGCGAACAAGCGCTCAATCGCATGGGCAATCGCACAGGCCTGGCACAAAGCTGGTGCAAAACTGGCTTTTACGTATCAAGGCGAACGTCTGAAAGAAAATGTCGAGGAACTGGCCGGAACATTTGGAGCGGATACGCTCCTTATGCCGTGCGATGTCACCAAAGACGAGGAAATCGCGCGTGTCTTCAAAGAAACAGGCGAGCGCTTCGGCAAATTACATTTAATGCTGCATTCGGTGGCGTTCGCCCCAAAAGATGCTCTCGAAGGTGAATTTGTTAACACAAGTCGCGAAGCTTTCCGTATTGCCCATGATATCAGCGCCTACTCATTGGTCGCGCTTTCCAGAGGGGCTGCCCCGTTAATGACCGAGGGCGGAAGCATCGTTGCGATGACCTACTACGGATCCGAAAAAGTCGTGCCGCATTATAATGTCATGGGCGTGGCAAAGGCTTCTCTGGAGGCAAGCACCCGTTATCTGGCCTACGATCTCGGTCCCAGGAAAATCCGCGTTAATTGTATTAGCGCCGGTCCGGTCAATACACTCGCAGCGCGCGGTATTTCCGGGTTCACCGAAATGTTGAAGCATTATGAAGCCCATTCTCCGCTGAAACGCAACGTTTTGCCCGATGAATTGGGCGCTACCGGAACATTTCTAGGCAGCGACGGCGCGGCCGCGATTACCGGGCAAGTGCTTTACGTGGACAGCGGCTATCAAATCATGGGGATGTAATGTTTTCGATCATCCCGATCCATTGATGCCACAGACTGTCCCAAGCATCGAGCCGCCGCTGCTGACCCTTCGTGGCATCGAGAAGAGTTTCCCCGGCGTCAAAGCACTCGCGGGCGTTGATTTCACGCTGAACCGTCGCGAGATCCATGCACTCATGGGCGAGAATGGCGCAGGCAAATCGACCTTAATTAAAGTACTCACAGGAGTTTATCGGCGTGATTCAGGCACGATGCAGTTAGGCGGATCGGAAATCGACCCCCGCTCACCGCAGGATGCGCAACAAGCTGGCATCAGCACCGTTTACCAGGAAGTAAACCTCATTCCGCACCTTTCGGTTGCGGAAAATATAAGTCTCGGTCGCCAGCCAAAGCGCCTGGGATTTTTGCGCTGGGGTGAAATCGCGCAACGCGCGGAAAAAGCGATTGCCCGGCTGGATCTGAAACTGGATGTTCGCAAACCTCTTTCCTCGTGCTCGATTGCGGTACAGCAGTTAATCGCAATTGCGCGAGCGCTGGATACCGACGCCAGGGTTTTAATCCTGGATGAACCAACCTCGAGCCTCGATACGCGCGAGGTGGAACAACTTTTCGTTTTAATGCGAAAGTTGCGCGACCAGGGGCTCGGCATTGTATTCGTTACTCATTTCCTCGACCAGGTCTATGCGGTTTCTGATCGCATCACGATTTTGAGGAATGGTCAGCGCGTCGGCGATTATGCAGCGGTTGACCTCTCGCGGATTGAACTTATCTCGAAAATGATCGGAAAGGATCTGTCCGAGGTGGAACGGGAATCGGGTGGCAAAGCAAAACCGCTGTCAACCGCGCGCGAAATCCTGGTTCAGGCAACAGGTCTAAAAAGGAAGGGAGCCGTCGAGAATGTCGACCTAACCATCCGCAAAGGAGAAGTCGTCGGCCTGGCCGGTTTGCTCGGATCCGGCCGCACCGAAACCGCACGCATCCTTTTTGGCATCGACAAACCAGATGCCGGCAAAATAGAGATCGACGGTCATAAACGAGAATTGCGGAGTGCGCGGCAGGCGATTGCCCTTGGTTTTGGGTTTAGCTCAGAGGATCGGAAAACTGAAGGAATCATTCCGAACCTGTCCGTCCGCGAAAACATCATCCTGGTGTTGCAAGGCCAGCGCGGGTGGCTGCGGCTACTTTCCCGAAAGGAGCAGGAGGAGCTCGCCGCTAAATATATCGCGATGCTCAATATCGCAACCTCGGACGCCGAAAAACCAATCCGATTCCTCAGCGGGGGCAATCAGCAAAAGGCGCTCCTGGCGCGGTGGCTTGCATCGAAACCGCGCCTCTTGATTCTGGATGAACCGACCCGCGGGATTGACGTGGGTGCGAAATTCGAAATCCAGAAATTAATGCGATCGCTGACAAACGAAGGAATGTCGATTCTGTTTATCTCCTCTGAATTGGAGGAAGTCGTTCGCAGCAGCGATCGGGTCGTGATCTTACGAGATCGCGCACGGATCGCGGAATTGGTCGGTGAAGAAATTTCGCAGGCGGCCATTCTGAGCAGCATTGCAGGAACCAATGAAAGCAGCCCCGAATGAAAGCTGCTTCCGATAATGCGCTTCAGCGCGAAAGTAAGGCACGCCGGCATAGCGAGGCGTGGCATCACCTAAAGTGGCCACTGATCGCGCTGGCGGTGGTGCTTCTGTTTAATTTTTTCTTCACCCCTCTTTTCTTTCACCTCGAAATGAAGGATGGGCGTATTTACGGGAGCCTTATAGATATCCTCAACCGGGCCGCGCCGGTGATGCTGCTTTCGCTCGGCATGACTATCGTGATCGCAACCGGCGGCGTGGATCTTTCCGTCGGAGCGGTTATGGCGATCGCGGGATCGATCGCGGCGTTGCTAATCACGAAAAGCAGCTATTCCTTTCTATCAATCGTGATCCTCACGGTATGCGCCTGCGCCGTTGCCGGAACCTGGAACGGCGTTCTGGTCGCCTATGCCCAGGTGCAGCCAATCGTGGCCACGCTAATACTCATGGTGGCCGGACGCGGCATCGCCCAATTACTGACAAACGGCCAGATCATCACATTTGAAAACCCGTCTTTCGCATTTTTTGGCGGAGGCACGTTTCTGGCATTGCCCTTTCCCATAACGATTGTAGCGGTAACCTTTGCAATCCTCTCTACGCTCGTGAACCGCACCGCCGCCGGACTATTTATTGAAGCAGTTGGAGACAATGAGAAGGCAAGCAATTATTCCGGTATCAACACCCGCTTAGTGAAGCTGGCAGCTTATACTCTTGGCGGCATCTGCGCCGGACTTGCCGGCTTGATCGTTGCTTCCGACATTAAGGCAGCGGACGCAAACAACGCCGGCCTTTATTTGGAACTGGATTCGATTTTGGCGGTCGTAGTTGGCGGCACGGCGCTTACAGGGGGTCGGTTTTTTCTCCTGAGCTCGCTGGCTGGCGCGCTGCTGATTCAGACTATTACCACCACGATACTGACTCGGGCAATTCCGGTTGAATTTACACTCATCGTAAAAGCAGTCGTGATCATCATCGTTTGTTTGCTTCAATCGGAAGAGTTCCGAAAGAAAGCCCTTCAACTCGTCCGGAGAAAAAGTTGATGCGTATTACGGCCAAACAGATTCCGATCATAGCCACGCTGGCGGTTTGCCTATTGCTTTATGGAACGGCGGCAATCGCATTTCACGATCGAGGTTTTTTTAGCGTTGGGGTTTTCGTCAATTTCTTCATCGATAACGCGATGCTGGGAATTGCATCGATCGGGATGACGTTCGTGATTCTTTCGGGGGGCATTGATCTCTCGGTTGGGTCAGTGATTGGGTTGACCAGTATTTTTATCGCGAGTGCAATGGATCGTTACAAACTGCCACCGATAGTGGCAATTTTTGTGGCACTTCTGGGCGGAACCGTGTTTGGCGGTGGAATGGGAGCAGTTATCCGCTACTTCGGATTGCCTCCATTTCTGGTTACACTGGCGGGAATGTTCTTCGCGCGTGGTGCGGGATTTTTGCTTCACCTGGAGTCGGTTCCGATCGATCATCCGTTCTACAACGCGCTTTCCGAATTTCATCTGGCTCTGGGCGGCGGAATCGAGCTGACTGCTTCGGCGCTAATCTTCCTCGCCACATTCATAATCGCTATTTACTTGGCGCAGTACACGCGATTTGGCCGGAACGTTTATGCTTTGGGCGGTAACGAGCAATCTGCGGTCCTGATGGGCCTGCCCACAGGTTCTGTTAAAATGAGGGTGTATGCACTCAGTGGATTTTGCTCCGCTCTCGCCGGTGTTGTTTACACATTGGGCCTTTCCGGGAATCCGAGCGCCGCCGTTGGGTTGGAACTGGACGCGATCGCCGCGGTCGTGATCGGAGGGACCCTGCTTACGGGCGGCGTCGGTTATGTCGCCGGCACTTTGCTTGGAGTATTGATTCTCGGGATTATTCAGACTGCGATCACCTTCCAGGGAAGTTTAAGTTCCTGGTGGACTAAAATAGCCATCGGAGTACTGCTCTTAATCTTCATTTTATTGCAACGCTTCGTTCAGACCCGCAAACTCCGAACCACCGCCTCATGAAAAATTATTTCCGACTTTTAACTGCTTGGGCTGCCCTTCTAACGCTGAGCGCCGTTGCGGGAGATGTCAGTTATTCCAATCCAGTCATTTCTGGCGATTATCCTGATCCATCGGTCATTCGCGTGGATAAAGATTATTGGGCGACGGCAACCACATCTGACTGGGCACCGCTCTTTCCATTGATGCATTCAACTGATTTGGTCAATTGGAAGCAGGTCGGCAATGTCTTTAAGAAACGACCCGACTGGGCGGTGGGAATGTTCTGGGCGCCGGAAATTTCACAATATCAGGGCAAATTTTTTGTCTATTACGTCGGACGCCAGCGTAACGGTCCATTGTCGATTGCCGTAGCAACTGCGGAGAAACCACAGGGGCCCTACACCGATCACGGGCCGATGATTGGACAGGATGCGGGATCAATCGATCCAGTGCCGATAACGGATGAGAAAGGCGCTCGCTATTTGGTGTGGAAAGAAGATGGAAACAGCCGCAAACAACCGACACCGATTTGGGCACAAGAGCTTTCACCCGACGGCACAAAACTAATCGGCGAAATGCACGAACTCATCCGCAACGACGTGCCGTGGGAAGGCAATCTGGTTGAGGGTGCGTTTGTGCTCAAACATGGCGATTATTTTTACATGTTCTATTCCGGAAACGCCTGTTGCGGGCGAGCATGCACGTATGGCCTCGGCGTCGCCCGTGCAAAAAAGCTGCTTGGCCCGTGGGAGAAGAATCCGGCAAATCCTGTCATAGAAGGCAATGATACCTGGAAATGTCCCGGCCACGGCAGCATCGTGAGCGACCCGTCTGGGAATGATTATCTGATGTATCATGCCTACAGTGCGAAGGATTTTATTTACGTAGGCCGGCAGGCATTGCTGGATCGCGTCGAATGGCAGGAAAATGGATGGCCGCGTCTTGGCAATCGAACCCCCAGCATCTCAGCTCCCGCACCATTGAAAAAAACAGCAAAGCACGCGGAAAACCTTTTTTCCGACGACTTCCAGTCGAGAGAATTACGACCCGAATGGCAGTGGCCCCAGGCGAATGAGCCGGTCATTCGAAAAGCGAGTAATGGTGGTATTACCCTCAGCGCAAACAACGATCATTTGAACGATTCCATTGGTGCGGTGCTCGCGATCAAAACCACCTCGGGAAATTATATCGCAACCACTGAATTGAACCTGGAAAATCTAACTTCGAATTCGAGTGCCGGATTGTCAGCCTATGGAGATCATGCGAATGCTCTGGGCGTCTCGATCAAAGGTGGCATTCTCTCGATTTGGAAACGGCAGAATAACAAAGAAGA
>JAQGOX010000625.1 GCA_028293365.1 Verrucomicrobiales bacterium
ACATCTATATCAAAAAGCCTGCGCCTACCAAGGTTATCATGGACGCCTTGCGGCAGGTCACCCAATCCAAGCGGAAGCCGCCCGAGCCGATCCCGCAACCCGAAGAGTTGACGCTGATGAAGGAATACAATCAGCAGTTGGTGATGAAACTGGAGCAAAAGAATGCTGAATTGCAAAGGGCGCACCAGAGACTTCAACAACTTCTTGACCACAGTCCCGCAGTCCTTTATCGCCTCAAGATCGAAGGAGAAACGATCGTTCCCGTTCTCGCAAGCGACAATATACATCGGCTTCTCGGTTTCACTGTGGAGGAAACCCTAAGCTTCGAATGGTGGCAGGAACAGCTTCACCCGGAGGATCGAGCGCGAGCAGAGGCCAGCATTCCGGAATCCATTACAAAAGGTACATGCCGCCTGGAGTATCGTCTTCGCCATAAGAACGGAAATTATGTCTGGCTGGAAGACAGTCGGCGGCTCATTCGAGATTCGTCAGGAGAGCCGAGTGATTTAGTTGGCACGTGGACAGATCTAACAGAACGCAAAATGGCGGAGCAGGCGTTGGAAGCGTCGGACCGCCGCTTCCGGGAAATGCTGGAGAATATAGAGATGATTTCCATGACGCTTGACATAAAAGCCACAGTCACGTTCTGCAACGATTACCTCCTGCGGTTGACTGGACATAATCGGGAAGAAGTGATGGGAAAAGACTGGTTCTCCCATTTCATCCCCGATTCGCATATCGAAGTTAAGAAGTTATTCTATGACAGCGTCGAAGCGGGCAATGCTCCTTCGCACTATCAGAATCCGATCAAAACGAAGGGTGGAGAGCTTCGGATGATTGCTTGGAATAGCACCATCCTTCGGGATGGAACCGGGAAAATAGTCGGAATGGCGTGCATCGGTGACGATATCACCGAGCGCCAGAAGCACGCACGACTCGCACTGCGCTCCCAGCGTCTGGAGGCCATTGGCACTCTTGCGGGAGGAGTGGCGCACGACTTAAACAACGCCCTCGCTCCAATCATGATGGGGGTTGAAATGTTAAAGGCACAGTATCCCGACGAGGGACAGATCCTGGATATGTTTCAAACCAGCGCGCGTCGGGGCGCAGACATGGTGCGCCAATTGTTGACCTTTGCCAAAGGAGCTGAGGGGGAGCGCGTCGCCATCCAGCCCGGCCATTTACTCAGAGAGATTCAGAGCATAATGAAGGGCAGCTTCCCGAAGAATATCCAGTTGGTCGTCAACACCGATTCGAAAATTCCGACGGTGCGGGGGGACGCCACCCAGTTGCATCAGATCCTGCTCAATCTGTGCGTTAATGCCAGGGACGCTATGCCCCAAGGAGGCAGCCTGACCCTTGAAGCACAATGTGTCGATGTTGACGCAGCCTATGCCTCCTCTATTCCCGACGCGAAATCCGGTCGCTACGTAGTGCTGCGCGTTCGTGACACTGGCACGGGCATTCCGCCAGAAATCATCGACCGCATTTTTGAGCCGTTCTTTACGACAAAAGCACCGGATAAAGGCACTGGATTGGGCCTGTCTACCGTCCTGGGCATCGTCAGGGGACATGGCGGATTTCTGCACGTATATTCGCAACCTGGCCTAGGTTCGACTTTCGCTGTCTACCTTCCAGCCGAGCGCTCCGGGAGCAATGCTGAACTCGAAATGAAATCGGAAACGGAATTTCGGGGACAAGGCGAGACAATCCTGGTGGTGGATGATGAGGTTGCCGTCCGGGAGATGGCACGACACGTTTTGCGCAGGCTAAATTTCAAACCGCTAACGGCCAAAGATGGAACTGATGCGCTCATGCAGTTGGGCGAGCACCGGGCCGACCTGCGAGCCATCATCACCGACGTGCATATGCCCCATATGGACGGACTGGCGTTCGTTCGCGCGCTTCGCCGGATACTGCCAGATATCCCTGTCGTCGTGGCCAGCGGACGAATGGAATATCCATTGGCCGCAGAATTCAAGAGCCTGGGAGTAACAAGTCGCCTGGATAAACCCTTCACGGAAATGCAACTCGGCGAAGCATTGCGAAATCTCCTCGCACCAAAATGAGCAATTGCAACGAGACTGAGACATTCGACTGAGAACCATCTCCACGCAATGAAAGTATCCTATGGCCAAGCTTTGTCCCGTTGCCAGATAGCAGGTTCAATCTGCTGTCTGTTTGCGATGTCTTTTTCCTTCACAAAGGGCGCCACCTCGCCGCTTCAAGGCGCTTCCTTCGATTCGAACGAAGTCCTCTTGACCCGGCTGGAACAACTAAAGACCGTCGGTAACAGAACAAACGTGCCCGTTCGCTTTCAGAGCACCGTGATCTTTGTAGATCGAGGGAGCGCCATCTTGGGTGATGCGAGCGGGATCGCCACGATTCTGGCGAATCTTGAGGGTCAAACGCTGGTTTGCGGGAACGAAGTAATCGTCGAAGCAAGGGCGAGCCGGAAAACCGGCAAAATCACGAGCGCCAATAACGGCGGCTGGCTTGACCCCAGACCCACTCTCGAAAATCTGCGAGTCATCACCCTAGGGCAAGTTACTCTTCCTGAGCCGCGACACGTCCATCCGGGTGAGCCACTGACAGAACGGGAAAATGGTGTTTGGAGTGAGCTTGAAGGACGAGTTACTTTCTGTTCTTTTGAAAGAGGGGTTTCGATCCTCGAATTGACTCGAACTAACGCTTCGGTCCGCGTTCATGTCCCAACCGCCGAACGTCGGCTCGATGCCCTTCTTGGAGCAAGCCTTCGGGTCAAAGGATTCTGCGGCGCGGTTTCGGATCCTCGCGGCAGGCAGGTCCTCGCGATGCTTTGGGCGCGAAATTCCGACGACATTCAATTGATCGATCCACTCGACGAACCCAATGGACGGTTCCCCCTGTTAATCGAACAGTTGGTAACCAAGGAGGGATCGACACTCAGTGGCAAGGCCGTCCGATTTCGAGGAAGGACCATTTCAAGCGATGCTGGACATATTATTTTAGACGATGGAAGGGTTCAGCCGGGCGGGCCGCGAATCCGCGTCAATCTATTCAAGGGACAATCGGCAACTAAGCCAGGGCAGTGGGTCGAAGTTGTTGGCATTTTGAAATGGCGGCGCAACAATCCCCTCATTGATGAGGCGTTTTATCGAAGCAGCGATAAGCCGGGCCTAAATAGGGCGAAAACCGCGATTTTAAATGTGGCAACGAATGTCGCGGCCTTTCGCAACCTGAGCCGCGAGGATATCTCGGCGCAAGCGCCCGTCAAACTGCGAGGAGTTGTGATCCTGCGTACGCGGTGGGGTTCGTTCGGTCTTCAAGAAGAAACCGGTACTGTCTGGATTTATCCTGAGCCAGATATGCCTCTGCCTGTTGTCCAACTTGGTGATATTGTGGATGTTGAAGGCCATGCGTTCAAAGGCGGGTTCACTTCTGTAGTTCTGAGTCGCTCATGCAAAATTCTTGGCCAAGGACGAATCCTAGAACCGCTGTCCGCAACTTGGGACTATCTCATGTCGGGGAAGGCGGACAGCCAGTGGCTTGAAATCCGGGGCGTCGTACGAACCGCTGAGCCCGCTGTCTTTGAAATGCACCTGCCAAGTGGCCGAATCAGAATCGAAATGATGCAGTCCCTGCCTCAGGAAACCGCGACGAAACTCATTGGGGCGACAATTCGGGTGCGGGGCATGGGCGCAGGGATCATAAGCGATGCCTTCCAAATGGCCGGCATGACCCTATTCGTAGAATCCGAGCAGTTCATTTCCGTGGAAGCCGGCGCTGCCACGGAGCCGTTCGATTTGCCTTCGCAACCAGTGGAGCAGGCAAAAAAGTTCAAAGTCCAGGACCACATGCAGGACCACCTCCCGAATTTGGTGAAAATCGAGGGGATCGTCACGTTTAGCCAGGGAACCACAATTTTTTTGGAGGACTCAACCGACGCGATCCGGGTCGAAACAAAAACGGCGGGAGCATCTGCGCCTGGGGACCGGTTGGAAGCAGTCGGGTTTATTGAGCATCGAGATTTTTCCCCGGCACTCATCGGCGCATTCGTGCGGAAAACGGGAGGCGGCGCTTTACCCACGCCGCTTCGAATCGATTCCAACCAGTTGCCACGACTGGCACATGACACAAAGCGCCTCACATTGCGTGCCACTGTGATTGAACAAAAGCGTTCCGCCAGCGGAAAAGTCCTCCAATTGCAGAGCGGTAATCGATTGTTTCAGGCGATGGTGACCGGCGACGAAGAGGCAACTGGCAGTCGTGAGGTTTCCTCAGGAAGCCGCGTGGAGGTCACCGGGGTCTGTCGATTGCTGATGGATGGACGAGCTGTCAGCTTGGGCATGGAACCATCCTTCGAGCTTCTGGTAGCGCATTCCGCCGACATTGTGGTGGTCGAGAGACCGCCATGGTGGACGAGCAAACGAGCGCTGTGGGCGTTAGGCGGATCATCAAGTGCCCTGGCCATAGCTGCGGCTTGGATTGCGATGGTTTCCCGAAAAAACGTAACCCTTGGCCGGGTGCAGCGCGAACTGCAAAAGGCTCACGACGAACTGGAACAGCGCGTTGTAGATCGCACGGCGGATCTGAACAAGGCTAACTCTGAGCTATTGGGAAAAACGCGCGAAGCCGAACAAGCGCGGGAGATCGCCGAAGCGGGCACCCTCGCAAAAAGTCAGTTTTTGGCAAATATGTCGCATGAATTGCGCACGCCGCTGAACGGAATCATTGGTTTTACGGAGTTCTTGTCGGATGAAAAGCCAGGGAAGCTCAACCCAAGGCAAAAAGAGTATTTGGGAGACGTTTTAAGCAGCGGAAGGCATTTGCTTCAGTTAATCAACGATGTGTTGGACCTGGCGAAAGTTGAAGCGGGCAAAATGGAGTTGCATCCCAGCACATTCGTTCTCGCAAAGGCAATCGAAGAAGTCTGTGCAGTAGCCAAGCCCATAGTTCAAAAGAAAAGAATTCAACTTAAAACCAACACCACGCCGAAACTTGGCGAGGTCACACTTGACGAATCCAAGTTCAAACAAGTGCTTTATAACTTACTTTCCAATGCGGTTAAATTTACAGACGACGACGGCATCGTGGAAATTGACGTGAATATTACCGGAAAAGACCAATTCCAGCTTTCCGTCAAAGATACCGGAATCGGAATAAGGGCGGAAGACATTAAGCGCCTGTTCACGGAATTTGAACAACTAGAATCCGGCACTGCTCGCCGTTTCGAAGGCACAGGATTGGGTTTGGCCCTGACTCGAAAAATCGTTGAGCTACACAGTGGTACAATGCACGTGGACAGCGAATTCGGAAAAGGCAGCACTTTCATCGTGATCCTTCCAATCGGGATTGTAGTTTGAAACGGTTTCCTTTCCAACCTAACAGTCGCGTTGCTGAAAAGACCAAACGCGCACCCCTTAAAAGCAAAGAAAGGACCGGGGAAAGGGAATAGTAACCACATTTCATAAACGGACGCCGATACAGCAACAATAAACCCTTCCTGCGCCTGATCGCCGAAAACCAATCCAGCCACTTCGCGGACGATCTGATTCGCATCGCGGGGTTTTGGGCGCCCTGGGGAGGCATGTATCACTTGCGAGAAAGCAACAGTCTGGAACCAAAAAAGAGAAGCGCCGCGCCGAAAACTCGCTCGAGTGATCTCGACAAGCGGGATTTGCGCAACGACCGGATCCCTGTCGTCGCCAGGAACGCGTAAGAGGACAGCACGATGGAATCTACCGCGATGGTCGTGAACACAAGAATGACGAGTTGCATTGGGCCGGAGCGATTTGGATCGATGAATTGGGGCAGAAGCGCAGAAATGAAAAGCAGTGCCTTGGGGTTGGTTAGTTGGATGAGCAGTCCTTGAAGAAAAAGACTGCCATGCGCGGGTGGCAGCATCACATCTCGCGCAGCACCCGAAGGCGACCGCTGAAAAGTGGAAATCATGATGCGCACGCCAAGGTAAAGCAGATAGATCGCGCCTGCGAAACGGAGAATGGTGAAAGCTGTGGTCGCGGTCGCCAGCAAGGTGCCAAGCCCCAAGGCGATGCAGACAAAGAAGA
>JAQGOX010000051.1 GCA_028293365.1 Verrucomicrobiales bacterium
GCCGTCGAAGCTCCAGTATGCGCTTCCCGGAGCTGAACTATTCGAACCGACTGAAGTTTTACTCGCATTCACGAGAGCAGATTACGGCGGGACGGCGGAGCCAACTATTGCGAAGAATGACTCTCGCACGTACGGGTAAGGTGCCGTGTCGACTAGGGAAAATCTTTATGCAGAGGGGCCCTAAACGATGGACCGCCGCGAGAGGCGACCCAGCGGAAGGCGAATCGCAAAAACTCGGGCGTGGATTTCAGTTGAAGCTTTTCTTTAATGTGCGCCCGATGGACGTCCACTGTTTTGCCACTGAGATGAAGCCGGTTTGCGATTTCTTCGGTGCTCCAGCCCTCACCAAAATGACACAGAATTTCGAGTTCGCGATCCGACAAATTGAGTTCCGGCCCGATATCGGATTTTCCGGCAGGGCCGACCATTGATTCGAGAAGCTTCGCAGACATGCGAGGGCTAAGGGCCACTTGCCCGCTGAGAACCGTTCGGATCGCGGCGGCGAGCCGTTCCGGTCCTTCGGCTTTCATCACATAGCCTCGCCCACCCGCACGCAAAACGCGTGGTGCGAAAAGCGCTTCGTCCTGCATGGACATCGCGAGGACGGGCAGGCCCAAATGGAGCGCCCGAATATCTTTTATCAGCTCCAGACCATCCTTGTCGGGCAATGCCATATCCACCAGAACGAGATCCGGCTTAAGTTTTGCAATAGCTTCCATCGCCTCGCGCGCCGTCCCCACCTCGCCGCAGACCAATAAATCCGGTTCACGATTGAGGAGATCCGCCTGTCCTCGACGCATCAGGGGATGATCGTCCACAAGCAGGATTTTCTTCCGTGGAAGGCTTTCTCTCTGAGAATTTTTTCGGGACATTTTGTGCGTCTGTTTATTCTGAAAACGGAGTTAACTTTCGGCCGCCAGTTCCTCGACGCTTTTCGGGACCGAGCATATCACCTCGACACCACCTTCGGGACGGGAGTGGATAGCGAACCTGCCCCGGAGCAATTTCGCACGTTGTTTCATGGTGTGCAGGCCCAGACCTCGCGAACCCGCACGAGGCGCAAGCCCAGTGCCGTTGTCGCGGATTGCCAACTCCAGCGAGCTCAGACGGCGCGCGAGCGAAATCTCAATCCGAGTGGCGTGACTATGTTTAAGGGCATTATTGCTCGCTTCCTGGGCGATGCGATAGAGATGGCTTGCCACGATCTGATTGTCCACGATGACGATGCCCTCACATTGAAAAACAGCGGCTACGTTGCCCTCGGAGTTGATTCTTTCCGACAGATTCTCCAGCGCTTCCATCAATCCTTCCGGAGTGGGAGATACCGCATAGAGTTCATGCGCAAGATTGCGGGCCTGGGTTAAAGCGGTCGAAAGTTCCTGGCTCAGTTGTCGCGCCATTTCGGCCTGCGGGACATTGGCTGCCTGCAAATCGCGGTGCAGCCCGTTCATCAGAAACAGCAAGCCGCCGAGTTGCTGTCCGAGGCCGTCGTGCAACTCACCTGCAATACGGGTTCGTTCCTGTTCCGCCGCAGACGCGACGGCTTGCTCCAATTCCCGGCGCTCCGTGATGTCGCGCAATAATCCGATCAGGAGTCGACGCTGGCCAATTCGCATTTCGCCAAGCGAAAGATCCATCGGGAAAAGAGTCCCGCATTTGTGGCGGCCCTCGAACTCTCTTTCCATCGCCACAATCATGCGTTGATCGCTCGCATGAGGGATGTATTCCAATTCCCCGAGATCAAGTGAGGGAACGAGCAGGCGTATATTTTGGCCGAGAACTTCCTCTGCTGCATAACCGAAGATGCGGCAGGCAGCGGGATTCAACGATTCAATAATACCGTGCGCATCCATGGTGAGGATACCGTCAACGACCGTATCGACGATGGCTCTGATCTGTTGTTCGCTGCGACGCAAGGCTTCCTCGACTCGTTTGCGTTCGGTAATGTCCGCACGGATCGCGATGTATTGGCGTGGCTTTCCAGTGTCGTCGAGAAAAGGGACGATCGTGGTGGCAACCCAATAGTAGGAACCATCTTTGGCCCGATTCTTGATTTCACCATGCCAGACGCGGCCGCCAACGATGGTCGCCCAGAGATCGGCGATGAACTCTTTGGAATGGTGGCGCGAATTGATAATCCGATGGTCCTGCCCAAGCAGTTCATCGCGAGAATATTTCGAAATCGCGCAGAATTTTTCATTAACGTACGTAATTTTTCCGCGGGCATCTGTGATCGCAACGATGGCATGCTCATCCAGAGCCGCTTTCAGCTCTGCCAATTCGGATTCCAAACGTTTAATCATGTCCTCGCCGGAGCTTTTATAACTTTTTGCCACGCAGTCGAAGCGCATTGGCAACGACTGAAATCGAGCTGAAACTCATCGCGGCCCCGGCAATCATGGGACTAAGGAGCAGCCCAAAAAAAGGATAGAGAATGCCCGCTGCCAACGGGACGCCCAGTGCATTATAAAAGAAGGCAAAAAATAGATTCTGACGAATATTTTTCATGGTGGCGCGGCTGAGCGCGATTGCTTTCACAATTCCGTTCAAGTCTCCCTTCAAAAGGGTGATTCCGGCACTTTCAATCGCGACGTCGGTGCCGGTGCCCATGGCGATCCCAACGTTGGCTGCGGCCAGAGCGGGGGCGTCGTTAATACCGTCGCCCGCCATGGCGACAATCTTTCCGGCCGCGCGAAGTCTTTGCACTTCTTCATATTTATCGTGTGGCGCAACACCAGCTCGGAAGTTCGTGATGCCAAGTTTGTCGGCAACCGAGCGTGCCGTGGTCTCGTGGTCGCCGGTCAACATAATCAAATCGATTCCAAGAGTTCGCAGTGATGCCAGCGCCTCCGGTGTGCCGGGCTTGATCGGATCGGAAATCGCGACCAGGCCCCAGGCTTGTTTGTCGCGCGCCGCGTAAATCACGGTGTCTCCTTTTTCCTGAAGTTTTGCCGCCTCCGCAGCGATGGAATCCAAATCTTGAATTCCGGATTCGCGCAGCAGGGAAAGCTTTCCCACCAGGAACGAGCGGCCCCCGATTTCGGCGCGCACGCCACCGCCGGTTATGGAATTGAATCCTGTGACACTATCCAGTGGGAGTTTTTCGGATTTGGCCGCTTCGACAATGGCTCGTGCCAAAGGGTGTTCGCTGGGCGATTCGATGGACGCGATCGTCCTGAGGAACTCTTCTTCGCCTTCAGGACCCGCACAAAACAGGCTTGCAACGCTCGGTTTCCCTTCAGTGAGAGTACCGGTTTTATCCACGAGCAGTGTATTTACCTTTTCCATGGTTTCCAAAGCGGCCGCATCTTTAACCAAAACGCCCGTCTCCGCGCCGTGTCCAATTCCGACCATAATGGACATTGGCGTTGCGAGACCCAGCGCACAGGGACAAGCAATGATGAGGACGGCGACGGCGTTTATGATGGCATGTGCCAGCCGTGGTTCCGGA
>JAQGOX010000052.1 GCA_028293365.1 Verrucomicrobiales bacterium
AATGCGGACCATCTAAGCACCGCCAGCAGCGCTGACACCAGCTTTATTAAGGATGCGGCAAAAGGCGGCCAGATG
The DNA here is from genome assembly GCA_028293365.1 of Verrucomicrobiales bacterium. Taxonomy (GTDB): domain Bacteria; phylum Verrucomicrobiota; class Verrucomicrobiia; order Limisphaerales; family SXQI01; genus JAQGOX01. Next base: position 76 of record JAQGOX010000052.1, read on the forward strand.
GAGGTGAAGCTCGGGCAGTTGGGTGCTGACAAATCTTCAAATGCGGAGATCAAAAGTTTCGGGGAACGCCTTGTTAAAGATCACACCAAAGCTAACGAAGAGCTAATGAAAATTGCTCAGGCTAAAGGCGTTGATCTGAATGCCGCTGCCGACCATTCGGCGCACGATATTAACAAATTCTCGAGCAAGTCTGGAGCGGACTTTGACAAGGCCTACATCCGCCACATGGTTTCCGACCATCAAAAAGATATCTCAAAATTCGAAAAGGAAGCGGCTCAGAGTACCGATACCGAATTGAAAGCTTTCGCCGAAAAAACACTGCCGACTTTGCGTGAACATCTCCGCATGGCTCAGGACATAGCTCGTTCTCTCGGTGTGAATACGGCATCTTATTCGACCAGTGCCGATTCTTCCGCCGCTGGGGCAGGGGCGACAATCAGCACAGAGCGCGACAGCAGTAATCCCTCGATAAACGTTGATACCCGATCAGGCAGTGATAAATCGCGCGGTTCCGTCGACATCCACACGGGCGAGCCTGGCGACGGCAAAACGCTGGGACTGAACACCGATAAAAACGACGGAAAATTACTCGGGGTGGTTCCAGACCCGATCAAAAAAGACCACTCGGCCTCGGTTGACGTCACTACTGGTTCAACGCCGTCGGCTTCAGCGGATGTTAATGTGGATACGGGACCTCACAAAACCCTGGGTGTCACAACCGAGAAAGGCGATGGAAAAACGCTTGGTTTGAACACGGACAAAAATGACGGAAAACTACTCGGGATCATTCCTGATCCGGTGAAGAAGGATCACGCCGCTTCGGTAAACGTTGATACAACTACTGATCGAAGTGCGGCCGGAAACGCCAGTGTGAATGTGGACACCGGACGCAGCGCCTCGACCACGGTCAATACGACTGACAGGGATGCTTCGGTTTCGGTTGATACTCGTCCGAAAACGAAATGGTTCAGCACCGATAAAAACGATGGAAAACTCTGGGGGATCTTTCCCGCTCCGCACCACAAAAACCGCGGACCCGGCGTCAGTGTGGATGTCGATAAAAACGGCATCGATATGAATGCAAATACGGGAAGCTCAGCCGGTTCAGCACCCTCTTCGAGCAGTGGAAGTGCCCGTAGCACTCCAAATCCTTAATCCGGGAACCGGTTAAATAATTCCGTGCGCCGTGGCCAAAAGTCACGGCGCTTTTTTGAACGCACGATTATTCCGGTTCGGCCCGAAGGGATGCAATTCGCTCCATGATTTGGTCGGCAACTTCCTGATAGATTTGCTTCACCCTGGGTTTCGGGCAGGTTTTTGCTTCGGTCCGCAACGCTTCAAAGTGCATGGGTTGCCCGTATTTTACGATCACACGAGCGGGACGAGGAATCTTCAAATGCCGCCCGTACGCCTCAAATGTTCCGAAGATTCGGACGGGGACGACCGGAGCGCTGCTTTTGATAACGGTGAGTCCAATTCCACTCTTCGCGTTTTGAAGTTTACCATCCCGGGTGCGGGTGCCCTCAGGAAACAGAATAATTGCCCCGCCTGCCAGCAAACGGTCCAGGATTGATTTCAGGCCTGAAGCGCCGCCGCCATCGCGGTCGACCGGAACGGCGTTCCAACTGCGCAATAAGGCACCAATTCCAGGATAGCGAAATAAAGTGTCGCGCGCCAGATAATTGATCGCTCGGTTAACGCCCGAGCCCGCAAGTGGCGGATCGAGGAAGCTGGCATGGTTTGAAGCGAGAATCACCGGCCCCGTGAGAGGCACTCTTTCGGCGTTAAAAACCTGCCACCGAAAATAGGTGCGGTAAAGCAATCGGAATAGAAGCCAGCCACAGCGATAACTAAAATTCATCCGCGACGGCAATGTGGCCGTCGTCCGCTGGGATGAATCTTGCGAAATCATTTTGTGGGCGCACTTATATCCAGATGGCTGGATGTCTGTAAATCGCCGATTCGATCAAAGGAAGCCGTCGAACGGCAAGGTGGCCGGGGCGGCCGGTTCGGGCCGATTGGGTAATTTGGCAGGTTTGGAACCATGCTTGCAACCGACGCCATCCGGAATTAGAGTTTGAGGATTGGACATGTGAATTCCATGATGGGCGCATGTTTGCAATCGATAAACGCATTAGATTCGGGAAAATGAAATTATTATCTTTGGGATGTGCCGCAGTGCTTTTGGCCGGAACCGGCTTGAGCTTTGGTCAAAATGAAAAACCATCCGCGGCTCCTTCCAAGCCGGTGCCTGCTACAAGCGATCCGACGCTCAGCAGCCAAAAGCAAAAGGCCAGTTACAGCATCGGCCTGAACATTGGAAAAAGTTTTAAGGCTCAATCATTGGACATTGATCCGGAAAGCCTCGTCAAAGGAGTGAAGGATGGCGTGGCCGGTAAAGAAGGTGCTTTAAGTGAGGCTGAACGCACCGAAGTTCTTGCCACGTTGCAAAAAGAAGTGCAAAGCAAGATGGAACAAAAGGTGGGACAGAACAAACAGGAAGGGGAAACCTTTCTGACTGAAAATAAGAAAAAGGAGGGAGTGGTCACGCTCAAGAGTGGCCTCCAATATAAAGTATTGAAGGCTGGCACGGGTGCCAAACCGAAGGCGACTGATACCGTTCAGACCAATTATCGGGGCACTCTCCTGGATGGAACAGAATTTGACAGCTCCTATAAGGCGGGAAAGCCGGTTGAATTTGGCGTTGGCGATGTAATCAAGGGCTGGACGGAAGCGTTGCAGCTAATGCCCGTCGGATCCAAATGGCAACTTTATATCCCGTCGGATTTGGCGTACGGCGAACAAGGCACTCCGGGCGGTCCCATTCCTCCGAACTCGACGCTTGTTTTTGACATCGAACTTGTGTCGATCAAATGATTCGAGGCCCGTTGGATTTTGACTGGAATTGCTGAGAAGCTCGACAATTCCGAATATTTTTCGTAAGTTACCCCTCTAACATCACATGAAGTCACGATATATTGCAGCACTATCACTTGCATTGGCTGGAACCGTATGGGCCGCCGATACCAACACGTTCAAAGACCAAAAAGACCGTTCCAGTTATGCGCTCGGGATGAATATTGGGAAAAGTTTTCGTCAATCGGATCTCGATCTGAATCTCGATCAGCTTCTTCAGGGTATTCGCGCTGCGATGGCTGGAAGTACCAATGCGCTTTTGAACGAAAAGGACCAGATGGAAGCGGTGCGAACTCTTCAGCAGGAAGTCCGAACCAGGCAGGAGGAAAAACGAAAAATTGGCGGAGAGAAAAATAAAATTGAGGGTGAGAAGTTTTTGGCCGAAAACGCCAAAAAACCTGGTGTGATCACGTTGCCCAGCGGGTTGCAGTACAAGGTCATTAAAGAAGGCACCGGTCCGATGCCAAAATCCACGGACCAGGTGAAATGCAATTACCGGGGCACCCTGATTGATGGAACTGAATTTGATAGCTCGGCGAAACATGGTGGGCAACCTTCGACATTTCATGTCACCGGAGTGATAAAAGGTTGGGTGGAAGCCCTCCAAATGATGAAGGTCGGGTCTAAATGGGAATTGTACATTCCATCCAATCTGGCTTATGCCGAACGCGGCTCTGGCGCTATGATCCTGCCGAACGCGGCGCTGGTCTTCGACCTTGACTTGCTTGAGATCGTGCCACCCGCCCAGCCCGCACAACAAACCCCTGCAGTGACGAGTGACATTATAAAAGTTCCATCGGCGGAAGAAATGAAGAAGGGTGCCAAAATCGAAGTGATCAAGCCGGGTTCCACTAACTACCCGCCGAATCCGGAAACCGCAAAACCAGCGCCTACCAAAAAGTAATCCTAATTCAGTACGAGGATGTGTCCGATCGTGAGCCTAGTGTACTGCTGCTGATTCCGGCCTACAATGAGGAGGGCCGGATTCCTCCGGTGCTGCGAGATTACGCAGCTTACTTTCGGGAGCATTACCTGGGACCTTTTCATATTGTGGCAGTCTTGAATGGCTGCCGCGATAATACTCTTGGTGTTGTTGAGGAGGTCAGCC
>JAQGOX010000702.1 GCA_028293365.1 Verrucomicrobiales bacterium
ACCTTGACGGGTGAGAATACCATCAATAACACCCTCGAAGCGCGTGTCGATACACGCCACGTCTGGGTCAAGGTGGATGAAGTTGAACCGAAGGTCAGCCGGGTTGTTGTCCAGGCCCGCCGAAACACTGGCGCCACCGATATTGATTTAGCCAGTGAGATCGATAAACAGATCGCATTGCGACTGGCCAAGTAATTTCGCTTCAATCGATTTCAAGCGTTTCGCCCCGGTCAGACAGGGTTTCCCGAGGGTCGTCTCTGCGGGGGGGGCGGAGGGCCGATCCGTCCGTGTTTAAGGGAGCTGCTGCGCCTCGCAGAGGCGCGCTCCGGGAGCCCGGTTCTATGAACCGCGGCATCGTGCGAACTTTATGGGATCACGTGATGCCGGGACTACGCTGTCCACGCGAAATGATTCGAACTTTCCTGGCGACGATATGCTGGAGCAGCGAAAAAGAATTTTCGAGGCAAAGCCATGCGGATCCTAATCGTTGAAGATGAATGCAAAACAGCTGCCTACCTCTTTAAGGGTCTCTCGGAAAACGGTTTTAGTGTCGATACGGCGACTCAGGGTGAGGATGGACTGCACCGCGCCCTCACACAGGAATACGATCTGATCGTATTGGATGTGATGCTCCCGGGGCGGGACGGTTGGACGATTCTTGGCGAAATTCGAAAAGCGGGCAAGCAAGTCCCGGTGCTTTTTCTCACAGCGCGTGATGCCGTCGCGGATCGGGTCAAGGGCCTGGAGCTGGGTGCCGATGATTATCTGGTAAAGCCTTTTGCGTTCTCAGAATTGCTCGCAAGGGTGCGATCGATTTTGCGACGCGGTCCCACCCGCCAGCCTGAAACGCTGCAAGTTGCCGACCTTGATTTGGATTTGATTCGCCACCGCGCGACGCGGCGCGGTCAAAGGCTGGATTTGACGCCAAAGGAGTTCGCACTCTTATCCTTAATGGCCCGCCGGAAAGGTGAAGTTCTTTCGCGCACACTCATCGCCGAACAGGTTTGGCAAATGAACTTCGATAGCGACACCAATGTCGTCGATGTCGCGGTGAGACGGTTACGACGGAAGGTGGATGATCCGTACGCATCCAAGCTTATTCAAACGGTTCGGGGAATGGGCTACAGGCTCGAAGACCCATGAGCCCAAACGTCTCCGGCAATGGAATAACTGGTGGGGCATGGTCGATCGCGCGGCGGCTGACGTTGCTTTACGCAATATCCACGACCGGATTATTGCTTCTGGCGGCCGGATTTCTCTTCTGGGTTTTAAAACAGAATTTAGAAGCGCGCGAGCACGCACTCCTTATCAGCAAAGTAGAGGTGCTGCGGCAGTTGCTCCAGGAGGAGCCGGACAAGTCCGAGGTACTCGCCAGCGAAGTGGAACATGAGGCTTCTGCGAGTCACCTGCTTCGATATTTTATGCGCATTTTGGATGGCCAGGGACGGCTTCTTTTTGAAACTGGAAATATGGCCAAGCTTTTACCAGTTGAGATATTTCCCGTCCCTGGAGCAAGCCCTGAAACACCAGACGCCGAAAAGCGATGGGACTCTGCCTCCGGCAGCGCTTTTTTATTGATGTCTGCCAGTTCGTTGGCCAAAGAGGGGCAAAGAACGTTACAACTGGCTTTGGACGTTTCGCAGGACCAAACATTGCTGGCGAACTATCGGCGAACTTTGGTCGCGGTCTTGATTTTCGGGATTTTATTTGCCGCAGGGGCGGGATTCTTAATTGCTCAAAAAGGTCTGGCCCCGCTCGGGGCGGTCACCAAGGCAACGCAACGAATCACGGCTAGTCAACTGCACGAAAGGATCGCGGTCTCAGAATGGCCGGCCGAACTCATCGAGCTGGCTTCCGCCTTTGATGCAATGCTTGATCGATTGCAGGACTCCTTCAATCGCCTTTCGCAATTCTCGGCCGATCTGGCGCATGAACTGCGAACTCCGATCAACAATCTTCGGGGGGAGGCTGAGGTCGCGCTGTCGCGCACTCGCAATTTAGACGAATATCAGCAGATCCTGGCATCGAGCCTTGAAGAGCATGAGCGGCTTTCGCGGATGATCGATGGACTATTGTTTATTGCGCGAGCGGATAACCCGGGGGCGGCGCTTGACCGGATCTGGTTTGACGCGCGCAGGGAAGTGGAAGCGGTGCGCGAATTCTACCAAGCCCTCGCCGGGGAGCAGGAAGTGGAGATTTGCATTGAGGGCGCGGCGTGGCTCAGGGGCGATCCAGCATTGTTCCGGCGCGCAGCAAGCAACCTGCTCGCAAATTCGCTCCAGCATACGCCAGCGAAGGGATCTATAAACGTCTCGTTGCGCGCGTCCGACGCCTTGCCGGTTGCAGTCGATGTTCGTGACACGGGCAACGGAATCGCGGTGGAACATCTTCCCAGGATTTTCGATCGATTCTACCGAGCCGACCGGTCCAGATCCCAAGTCGGGGGCGGATTTGGGCTTGGGTTGGCTATCGTGATGTCAATCATGCGCCTTCACGGGGGTACGGCATCGATTCAAAGTACACAGGGCAAGGGTACCACTGTCACACTCCATTTTTCGGAGGGAAGCGCGTCTCCCCCAACTGTTGAAGATGTCAAAAATGTAATCTGACGGTCATCTTCCAGTCCGCTTTCTCGATGTATCCTAGGGTGTTATGCCTGT
>JAQGOX010000764.1 GCA_028293365.1 Verrucomicrobiales bacterium
CAGGAGAGTCAACGACGCTTCCTCCTTTGAGGAGCGAATTTCAAGGTGCGCTCGATTTTTCTTCATCATGGATGGGATGGAGTTTTGCCCCAGCAAAACGACACCGGCTCCCGCCTGAATCCGCTGCAGCGAAACCATTCCCGGAGAGAGATAGAACATGTAGGCGCTCGAGTTATAATCGTATCGGTCAGTCGAACTGGTGTACATGCTCAAGCTCAGGCTGAAGGAGTTCGCCCAGGAAATGTCAAATTCAAGAATACTTGAGCCGGTCAGTTTAAAATCGCGGCCGAGAATATCGGCCCCATTGGCCATAAATGTGCCATCCTGGTAGGTCCAGCTTCGAGCGGTGTGGCCTGTAGTCCAGCCTTCGAGGCCGGTCGGGCCTTCATAAAGAATCGAAAATCCTCGCTTGGAGAATTCGATTGACTGAACCGCGGAGCGCGCGGCCTCAAGGTTCCCGGCAAACCAGGTTTCAACACCGGTTTTTGCATTGTCCATCCAGGTAAGGCTGCCGGTAATTTCGTCGCCATTGAAAAAGTGAAAACGGCAATTGGATTTATCGCTTTTTAATGGAACCACCGGTTGTTCGAAACGGATGCGTGCGATGTTTGTGATGGTGAATTGAAGAGGTTCGACTGAGGCCGGATGTTGCCACTGAACGGCGCTCCCGGCATTGATGCGGGCCACCGCGCCATGGAGGATGGAACCGTCAGAAAGCTGTAATACCGCAGAGTTCGTTTGGTTCGAAGGCTTCGTGATCAGCGCGCTCGTTGCCTCTCCAGTTCCTTGAGCTGCGGCGGAGGCAAGCGAAGTTAAAAACAGAAACGTCGAGACCGCAATCAGGATTTGTATTCGAACAGCATTACCGCTCATAGATGGGCAAGTAGCGGTAATTTAACGCGAGCGAAAGCAGAGATGCGGCGGTGGAAAAGGTCGTTCCAAACTGGCCTTCCCAGCTTCCATCGGGGTTTTGAGCGCTTTCCAGTGTTTTGATGTTCTTGCGATTCCATTCCTGCCAGCCTTCCGGTGAAGCGTGAAAAAATGCCTGGGAGGCGTAATACAAATAATAATGATGGTAGCTCGAATCTGGGGGCGCTTTCTGCAGATACGCGAACGCACGTTTGAACGCATCGGACCGTTTTTCTTTTGCGAGAGCCAGGACGACACAGCCGATGGCGCTACGCGCTGCGTTTGCAGAAGTCCCCGGGGTGTATGCAAATCCGCCGTCAGCCGTCTGATTTTTTAGAAAAAATTGCACGCCTTTTTGAATAGCCTGATCTTCAACCGGTATTCCGGCATTGCGCGCCGCAAACAAGGCAACCATTTGTGCGCCGCTGACGGTTGTGTCAGCGTCCATGCTCTCGGGTGAATAACGCCAGGCACCGAAGGGGTTATTCCCCTGCGAAGTAACGATCAGCCGCACCGCTTTTTCAAGAGCCGGGCCGATCCGATCGTCGAGAACCGATCCGTAGGCTTCAGCGAGTGCAAGAGTGCAAAAACCGTGGTTATACATAGTGCGGCCGATATAACCGGTTTGTGTGTTGGCCTGCTTCAAAATGTAATTGAGGCCGTGGCGGATGGCGACGCTGTAGGGGCCGGCCATGGGATCATCTCCATGAGCGAGCATGGCTACGACGGAAAGGCCAACCACGGCGGGTTCACTGCCGTAAGGTTGATCGCCCCAAGCCCCCTCGATCAGTCCCAACTTGGCGACTTGGGTGCGAACCAGGAATTGAAGCCCGCGCGTGTACATTTTATCCACGCTGACAGTGATCGGATCACTTTTCGATTCGAACAATTCCTGGGCGTCCGTTAAGGGTTCCGCAGCGACCAGAAATGCGAAGGTCAGGATGAGGAGCGTTTTCATTTGCCTGTCCCTTCGCGCTCCAGAGCTTTGTAGTACCCTTCCAGGGCCTCGCGAAACTCGGAAGGAATGGCTGTTCCGACTCCGCTGGCTTTACTCCCTGTGCGGCTGTCGTCTCCCCCTCCGGCGGAGCTTCCTCGGAGATTTCCAGGGAGATGATCGGTGCTTCCGCCCGCCATATTTCCGCCAGAGGCAGGGCTGGGAGTCATTCCGGGGGAGCTCTGAGGCTTCATCATCTTCATCAAAAATGCCATTTCCTCGCTGCTGCTGGACGATTGGCCTTTAGAGCCTTTTTGGGCGTGTTCGTTCAGCAGATTGATCGCGTCTGAAAGCAAGGCGACGGCGTTGCCTTCGACCTCCAACGTGCGCGCATCGGTTCGCGGCTGATGAAGGAGAGTTTCGGCAAAACCGATTTCCTCCTCGGCTTCGGCCAGTGGTTTTTTGAGTTCTTTAAAGAGATTTTCTTCCGCGACGGTTTCGATTTGGCGATGAATATCGGTCTGTCCTTTATAGAGTTTATCGACCGAAGATTTATAAGTTCCGAGCTCTTTTTTCTGTTGATCGGTCAGGCGCGTCCGTTCGCGTATATTTGTTTGGGCTTCACGCATGCGGAGCAAGGCGACCAACTGCTTTACGGCTGTGTCCTGCGGACTGGCATTCCCATCGGAGGCGGATGATTCGGAACTCTTTTCCGGTTTTGGCTCGAGGAAATCCGCCCAGGCCTGGAATTTGGACGACCAGATCGCCAGTTGCTGGCTGGCATCCATGGCGATGTTCTCCGCAATCATCGCCTTAACGTGGTCCAGTTCATCGACCGTATGCGCGGCATCCATCTCCTTGCTGACGTAAGCGTAATTGGTTTTGCCAGTACGTTCGAAGAAACGGCTGATTTCGGTCTGAAGTCCATGCGCGCGTTCGCTGGCAGCTCCCTGCTTTGTGGCGAGATCAGAGTTTTTCTTTACGAATTTTTCAGGCAATTCATGCGGAGAGAGTCCAATGGTGTCCGAAATTCCGTTTTGCAAAGAACCGGCGATTTCCGTCTGATGGGTACCCAGTTCGCGCAAACGTTGCGCGAGCGTGAGGGCCTGGAGGTCGTCCAGTTCCTTGTTTACCTTTTTCTGAAGTTCCTGAAGCGTTTTGAGGGCTTCGGATTCTTTCTGCGCTGCATCGGCGAGATTTTCTTCCCGTTTCTCTTTTTTCTGGGCCGCCTGCAACGATTTGGAGGCCTGCTTCATTTCTCCCTGGCTTAACTTCGACATCTGACTCAGCGTCTTGCTCCA
>JAQGOX010000820.1 GCA_028293365.1 Verrucomicrobiales bacterium
GGAGAGCCATCGGATGCGCTCCGGTGGTTAGGCGCATGCCGTCATAATCGGCTTCGACACGTTCGCTCCGGTCCATTGGCTGCAAAGGTGAGGCCTGATTTTCTTCGAGCACTGAGAACAAGTCATCGGGTCGTTCGTTTTTTTCCACCGTCCAGAGTGCGGTTCGGCGATGATCGGAGAGTCGATTCAGCGCGCCTATTTGGGCGAGCGTGCGCAACTCCTCTTTATTAAATGGCGTGCGTCGTTTGAAGTCCGATGCCGACTCGAAGGGGCGTTGCGTGCGCTGCGTGAGCATGGCATCGCCATGCTCGTGCCGAAGGCCCTGCACAACACACAGGCCCAGACGAATGGAATCGTCGGCGCCGATGGTGCAGAGCCAGTCGGATTCAATAACGCAGACCGGCCGGAATTTTACACCGTGCCGTTTCGCATCCTTGATGATCGTCGCCGGAGAGTAAAAGCCCATCGGTTGGTTGTTCAATAATCCGGTATAGAACTCCGGGGCGTAATGACATTTCAGATAGGCGCTGGCGTAAGCGAGGATGGCGAAGCTGATCGCGTGTGATTCGGGGAAGCCATAGAGGGCGAAGGAACCGATGGCTTTGACGATTTCTTCGATCACTTCAGGAGAAACCCCTTTGCGATCCATGGCGAGGCGCATTTTCTTTTCGACCTTTTGCATTCGTTCCTCGGATCGATGAAAACTGAGGGCACGCCGCAGCTCTTCAGCTTCAGATCCTGAAAAATCGGCCATGACCATGGCTATCTTAAGCATCTGTTCCTGAAATAGGGGAATGCCCAGCGTTCGCTCCAAAACCGGTATCAAACTTTTGTCGTAATAGCGGACTGGTTCTTTTCCGGAGCGCCGCGCCAGATAAGGATGCATTAAGTCGCCTTGAATCGGACCGGGACGGATGATGGCGACCTCGATGACCACATCGTAAAAGCATTTCGGCTTCATTCGAGGAAGAGTGGCCATCTGCGCGCGGCTCTCGATTTGGAACACGCCAATCGTGTCCGCTTCGCTCATCATTTTAAAGGTTTTGGCATCGGATTTGTTGATTTGTGCGATATCAACGGGATGGCCGCGCTGGCGGGTTAATTCAAGCGCGTCCTGCAGGACGGACATCATGCCGAGACCGAGCAAATCTACTTTGATGATGCCCAGATCCTCGCAATCATCCTTGTCCCACTGGGCCACCACCCGTCCCGGCATGGATGCATTTTCCAGCGGCATAATGGAATCGAGTTTTCCCTGACAAATGATCATTCCGCCTGAGTGCTGGCCGAGATGGCGGGGTAAGGCGTAAACGGAACGATAAAGTGATAAAAAGGCGGTCGCGCGTGGATGCTCTATTGGGAGGCCGGCCTGGGCCATTTGCTCGGAGAGATCGAGCGTGTGCGGAAAATCTCCATGTGCAAACAAATTGGAGAAGCGCTCAATCATATCAAGCGTGAGATTTAGAGCTTTGCCAATTTCACGAGCGGCACTGCGACCGCGATAGGTGATGACGTTGGCGGTCATCGCGGCGCCATGTTTTCCGTAGCGCCGGTACACTTCCTGGATCACGCGCTCACGACGATCGCCGCTGGGCAAATCGATATCGATGTCCGGCCAGCTTTTGCGTCCTTCAGAAAGGAAGCGTTCGAATAACAGATTTGCGCCGACGGGATCGACAGCAGTGATTCCGAGACAATAGCAAACCGCACTGTTTGCCGCACTGCCACGGCCCTGAGCCATGATGTCGTTATCCCGGCAAAATTTAATGATGTCTCCTACAATCAGGAAATAGCCGGCAAAGCCCAGTTCCTTGATAAGTTGCAATTCGCGTTCGATCTGACTTTTGACCTCGGGAGATATCACTTTGTAGCGATCCTTCGCTCCCGCTTGAACCTGCTCTCGCAAACATCGGTTCATCGACTCCCCTTCTTTCGTGGCGTAGGCAGGAAATTCGTAGCCGAGATTCTCCAGTGAGAATTGCAGCCGCTCGGCGAGGCGAGTGGTGTTTGTGATTGCCTGCGGAAGATCGTGAAAAAGCTTCTCCATCTGTGCCGCGGTCTTCAAGTAGCGCTCGCTGTTTTGCTCCAGCAAAGTTCCGGCCGCATCGAAATTCGTGTGATTGCGGATGCATGTGAATAGATCGAGGACCTGTCGTCCGCCGGGTCTGGCGTAATGCACTCCATTGGTTGCCAGCAATGGAAGATGAAATCTCTCCGCCAGTTCCTTCAAGGCACGGACGCTGCGTTCTTCGCCGCGAACATGGTGCCGCTGGACTTCAACGAACAGGTGATTCGGGCCGAAGATTTTCAGGAGTTTCTGGAGAAGCGCTGCGGCATGATCGGCGGAGCGCGTTTGTTGCATTGCGCGCAAAAGTGGTCCATCAACATCGCCCGTCAGCGCGACCAGTCCTTCCGTAAACTCGGGGAGTTCCTCCCAGCGGATCGCGGCATATCCTTTCTCGCTTCGGAGATGCGCGCGCGTTAAGAGGCGGCAAAGATTTTGATAACCGACACGCGATTCAACCAGCACGGGAAGAGCCGAACTATCCTCCATGGTTAATTCAGCACCTATGATTGGTCGGAATCCGGTCTCTTTCGCTTTGGCGAAAAAGCGAGGAGCTCCATAGACACCATCCCGGTCGCAAACGGCCATGGCGGGAAGATCCAATTGCGCGGCGGTTTCACCCAAATGTTCCGGCAAGGAACCTCCACGAAGGAAACTGAATGCACTTCGGCTATGGAGCTCAATGTAACTCACAGTTCCTCAAATCTAATCGAACAAACCTTCCAAAAACCATTTTGTTCCGTCCTGATAAATGCGACAGAGACGTCCAGCGACGGTTTCGATATCCCATTCTTCACGAACCCATGGCTTTTCCCACCATTGACCTGAGACGCGCCATGGTCCGACAGCATGCGCGATCCGGCCGCGTACTTTGGTTGAGCTAAGATAAACGGGACGGTCCCTTTCCATCTGGACTTCAGCGGGCAATGGAGGACGGAAACGGCGCAGGGCCATTCCATGCTTTAGAGCCAATGCCTCGCACGGCTCCTCGGTCGTAGCGCGCCTGCGGCGCTTCCTCGTAAGTTCCTCTTCCAAATCCTTAAACTTTACCGGCTCCATTTTGAAATCGTCAGGTCGATGCGAATCCTGCACGACCGGAGTGCCCACTCGATCCGTCCCGAGTAACGCGTGCAATCGGGCAACGGTTTCAAAAAAATGATTTGGATCGCGTAATGAGGTTTCGAACAGGGCGAACTGATGGTTTTCGGTTCGCGATGGGATTGCCTCGAGGCTTAACGCGGTGATCGGGGAGGGAGTGGTGAAATTCTCCAGATGGGTGAAGACCATGCGGAAGAGTATTTCTATGTTTCGCGTCGGAGACGGCACTTTAAAGACCCGTTCGCAGGTGGCAGCGGAAGCCATCGTGAGAGTGAGCTTTAACTCCCCTGCCACCAGATAAACGGCTTCGAGCCGGAGGGAAAGTTGTTCTATGAATCGGCGCAGGATAAAGAGGAGTGGCTCCAGTGTTTCGATCTCATTTGGAAATTCCAGTGCCTCTATAAACACTTCCGGCGCCAACGCCATGGTCAAGGGACGGATTTCGTCGGCGGAGGCGCGCTTGAAGAGGAGCAATGCTTCAGCGCCGAGTCGTTCCGCGACACCTTCTTTTCCCAATGCCACGAGTTGACCGACCGTGTGGATGCCCCAGCGCTTCAGGATTCCGCTGACTGCGGGCGAAGGGTCGAGACTTTCAATGGGAAGATCTGAAGTGAACGCTTCGGGATTTTCGACCAAGAGGAAAGGGTCGGCGAATCGGGCCGCGAGCAACGCCAGGCCCGGCGTGGCGGCAACACCGACTTGCGCGCGCAAATGAACTCCTGAGGCGAACTCAATGATCTTACGACTCCAGGCCTCAAACCCGCCGGATGGGTCGGCTGTTTTTTTTGCGATAGGTTGTCCGCGCAGATCCAATGTACAAATGCCGGGTTGGGTTGCCTCGACGAAAGGAGAAAAGCAGAAAGCAGCCTGCAAGATTGCTTGTTGAGCAGAGCTTTCAGCTTGAGATGAACGCGCTTGCACTACGATCTGCGGACAACGGGCCATCGCCTGGGTAGAGGTCATTCCTATATTCACACCAGCAGATCGCGCAGAACAGGTCATTTCGATTATGGGGGCATTGGCGGTTGCTTCTGAAAGCAGCGCCGCAGCGCTATCGCGTAATTCAGGCTGGTGCCTCAACACTGCCTGAAGGAAGAAATCTGGTATTAAAATAACCGCAAACATTCGAGTCGCTGGATTTGAACTGTTCTGCAGAATACCAGACTTCTGAAGGTTGGGAAGGAAGGTGAATGGGATGCGGTCCAGTGAAACTGGGTTAAATTAAACTGTAACCCGAGCAGGGCCGGCAAGGTCAGTCTCGCGATAAACAACAATTCCGACCCGTTCAATGTGTTCGCGCAAAGCTCTATGCGTAATGTAATCGAGAGACTGTACCTCAAACCGATAAGGCAAGGGCAGTTCGTCGAGTTCAGCCGCTATGGCCTCAGCGCGAATTGGGTCCACCCTGCCGGAGACGGCGAGGTCCACATCCGAATGAACTGAGTGGGTTCCCTTGGCTCGCGAGCCGAATAGAATCGCCGAATTGATTTCGGAATGACGGCGGAAGACATCTTGAATCAACTCAAGTTCCTGGGACGACAAAGGGGGCACTTTCATTTTTTGCTCTCCAGGTGAAAAAAATCGTGGAGAGCTTCCATCGCGGGTAAATACCGGGCAGCTATTGCTTCAACAGCTTTTTCAAAACTCGTGCAGTTATAAGTGTGAGAAAGCAGATTGCGATGATCGAGCATATCGATCCAGACCTGGCCGTCCGCGATAAGCTTTGCGGCGAATGCATCTTTCAAAACCTGACGAGGCGTGAGGGTCGGGAACACGATACCGTTTAATTCGAGGTAATCCTTGACGGTTTTCCACGCGAGCTCGAAAGAATACTCAAAGCGTTGAACAACGCCCTCTTTCTCCAACTGATTCAATGCGGAAGGTCCTTTCTCCAATGCGCTTCGAAGCAGGACAAAAGCACGGTCGAAGTTTTGGAATCGTTGTTTCCAGCGGACGTCCGGATTGGAATTCATTGGGTAAGTTTAAGCCTTTGGGATTTCTTGTGTTGCAGGTTCAATTTTAATCTATTCAGATTTCCGTTTTATCTGCGTGTCTTCGTGATTGCCTTTTCCCGCGCTATCGACCAAGGCATTTGGCGGCAATAACGTAGCTCTTCCACTAATAACCTATCGAATATTCCTGAGATGACTAGAAGAAAGACCTTGGCACCGGGCGAAGGAACAGACTGATCAGACGGCGGGATAAACTGCCGCAGTCTGATCAGAGGTGTCCAAAAGGGGTTTTGAAACTAAACAATTTCAACGGGTGCAAGGGAAAACTCTCGTTTTTCGTTTAGAATCATCCATTCTGATTCTTAAATATTACGACGCATTGGCAATTCCGATGAACACAGGGTCGTGCGTCAACTCAGCCATAGAATCGTTCGTAAATTCATGCGACGACAAACTCACATACCAACCTCAATGAATGCAATTCTCAAAGCCGTAGTGGATGACGATCGTCCGGAGGTTAAGAAACTTTTAAAGGCGGATCCGGGCATCGCAACGGCCGTGGTCACTGAGCCGCGATTATACGATTTCAAAATCTTTCACTGGTTGTACGTCGGCGATACCGCCCTCCATCTGGCTGCTGCTAGTTATCGGGTCGAAATTGTTCAACTATTGCTTGCGGCCGGGGCGGACCCAAACGCCACAATGAATCATCGCCGAAGCGGGCCGTTGCACTATGCAGCCGATGGTTATGTAAACGGTCCGGTTTGGAATGCCGGACGGCAAGTGAAGACAATTCAATGCCTGCTCGATGCCGGCGCGGAAATCAATGCCGGGGATAAAAACGGCGCCACGCCATTGCATCGCGCCGTCCGAACGCGATGTGCCGCGACCGTAAAGTATCTACTCGAACGGGGCGCTGATGCAACTCTTGCCAATAAACCGGGATCTACACCGTTTCATCTGGCGGTGCAAAATACCGGCCGTGGTGGAAGTGGCGCAGAGGCAGCCATAGCCGGGCAGAGAGAGATCATTGAAGCATTTCTGGCTCGCGGACTAAATCCAGCGCTGAAAGGGTTTAATGGCAAGTCGGTACGCGATTGTGCCAGCAGTGAATGGATACGAAGTCTACTTTCTGAAAAAGGCTGAAGTCTAAAGCGAGCGCATACTGAAGCGAATGCGCGCCTGCTGGAAATTTCAAACGATCCTGTATTTGCCAGTTCGTGGAGTCTTGGATGCAAATTGCCAATCCGCGGACGAATAACGCGGCCAGAGAAAAGAATTATTGTCCCTTTCCACCAAGTTTCGACATGAAGCTGTGAAGGGAACGAATGAGATGAATGACTGGCAGTTGATCGCGGAGTACGCCGAACGAAACGATGAAGCTGCATTCAGCACACTGGTTCGGCAACATTTGGATTTTGTATTCTCGATCGCGATGCGGCGGACAGGACGCAGCGACCTAGCAGAGGAAACAGCGCAGGCGGTATTTCTTTTGCTGGCGCGCAAAGCTGCCACTTTCAATCAGCAGGTCATTCTTCCTTCGTGGCTTTATCGAGCCACTTGTTTAATCGCCGCAGCATCGCTCCGAAGCGAGCGAGTCCGCGAGCAGAAAGAAAGGGAGGCCGGAATGATGATGTCGCTGGAGTCTGAAGAACCACTTTGGGCGAAACTCGTTCCCGATCTGGACCAGGCAATGTTGCAGCTTTCCGAGAAGGATCGGCAGGCGATACTGCTGCGCTTTTTTAAAAAGCAAAGTATTCCGAGTGCCGCAAAGGCGATGCAATTGAATGAAGAGGCGGCGAAGAAACGCATCGCCCGGGCGATTGAAAAGCTTCGAAGCATTTTGAAGCGAAACTGCGTGGCCCTTTCCGTGACGACTCTGGGAACGTTACTTTCCGAACGGTCGGTCAGTGCGGCGCCGGCGGGATTGGAACAGAAAGTGAAGGCCGCAATTATCACTGAATCTCTTTCGTCGGGCTTGAACGCACTGGTACTCCAGGCGACGAAGGGCTTGTTCTGGGCCCGAATTCGGGAGATGGCGATACCAGCGGCCCTGACGGCAGTAATCGCAACTATCGTCTTCTGCGCGGTCATTTTGACACTGCGAGATCAACCAAAAAAGACAATAAATAGTCCGTCACTCAATTCTCGAGATAACGTCGCCGGATTCCCGGTAGAAAAAGCGCAACCCACAAACGTCTATCGTGAGTTCTTATTAACAACAGTGGATGAAGAAAGTGGTGCAGCTCTGAGCGGTGTGCAGTTCCATGCAAATCTCGATGGTCCAAAGATTTATCGAGTGGATGCCGCAAGCGACGTTCAGGGAAAATGTTTGCTTCGCTTTCCATGGCGCGCATTTGATGGGTTGACTGTCTGGGCATTTGAATCTCACCACATTGGAAAGCGTATTGATTGGAAAGCATCGGAGGGCACTTCATATCCTGACAGGTATCAACTCAAATTGCATCGAGGAGAACACCTGGACGGAACTGTAATGGACGCGGATGGAAATCCTGTTCCCGATGCTCGCGTCGCATTGTCGTATTTTGAAGGGGACG
>JAQGOX010000868.1 GCA_028293365.1 Verrucomicrobiales bacterium
AATCTACCTCGCCAAACACCGAGTCGGGGCCGCCTTAAAGAAAGAATTGAGGCGATCACAAACTCTTTAAAGTCCCACTGTCAGCCGTAAGCGGTTTCGCCGCTTTGCAGCCATTTGGCCACTGGGCACTTTTCTAACCTTTTTATAACAGCCGGTAAAACTTGACACCCATGTGGGTTCCAAATGAGTTCATACTGATTTTCACAACCGCTAGAGAGGCAACGTGTTGGCCTATTGAGGCGACGTGGGTCCCTCGGACTGGACACCATGGCATTGCGGGGTCGCAGGTTCGAATCCTGTCGGCTGCAACCATTTTAAAATGGTGGTTTTCTTCATCCCGGCATAATTCATTCGCTGGTCTTCTTCCATCGTCGCAATTCTGGCATGAGACATGCGTGTGAACTTGTACAGGCCAATAGGCTTGTGGAGGATGGATCAAATGCTATTGTCAAATACTATGTCGGCAATGACGGATGACAGAAAGCCTTTGCGCATGGTCGCGTGCAGCGGCTGTGGCGCTAAGTTGTTTATTCCCGGCGATTTGCCGCCTTTTCAGACGGTTGCGTGTGGCAAGTGCGGTCATGAGGTGATGATGCCGGTTCTCTTTCGGCATTTTGAGCTGCGTTCTGCCATCGCTTCGGGAGGGATGGGAACCGTCTACAGGGCCTTTGACACGATGCTTCAACGCGAAGTCGCCGTTAAATTGATGAAACGCGAGCTGTCAGAAGATCGCGAGGCCCTCGATAGCTTTTGCCGAGAAGCGCGCGCGTGTGCCGGTCTGAATCACACGAATATTATTCACGTTTATACCTTCGAAGAGCATGAGGGCCAATACTTTTTGGTTATGGAACTGGCTGATGCCGGCAGCTTGGACAATCGAATCGAACGCGAAGGCCGGGTTCCCGAGTTGGACGTTTTAGATGTCGGTATCAAAGTAGCATCTGCTCTCGATACCGCGTTGAAGCACAATTTGTTGCATCGGGATATCAAGCCGGGAAACATTCTTTACAACTCGGAACGAGAGCCGAAGCTCATCGATTTTGGACTGGCGCGCCAGGCTGAGCTTGATGCACATGCGGAAGAGTCGATTTGGGGGACTCCATATTATATCGCTCCGGAAAAGATCAAACGCGAGCGTGAAGACTTTCTTTCCGATATGTACAGTCTCGCGGGCACCCTGTACCACGCGCTCACTGGCCATGTTCCGTTTGAAGCTCCAACCATAGAAGGCGTGATTGCCGCGCATATTCACACACCCCTCACGCCTCCAATCCAGGTGGCGCCGGATATAACCGCCCCCACAAGCGAGGCATTATCAATCGCTCTGGCTAAATTGCCTGCGGATCGGTTTAAGAGTTACGATGAGTTCAGCATGGCATTGACTGCAGCTCGCAGCCAACTCCTTGTAAACACGTATCGAAACCAGGCGGTCGATGAAAAAGGTCCGAGAAGCTGGTTTCGGCGGTAGGTGGATGTGTTTCTTCCCAAATAGTCATAAAAACCCGCTCCACTTTGCAGGGGAACGGGTTCTGGAAATACCAGCAATTCTCAAGAACGGGGCTTGGAATAATCTTTTGGATGTGGTGCCGTAGGCTTATTCGGCTTGAATGTAGGAAATTCTCCGTCGCCTCGACCGCCGTCCTGGTCATTAATAGGATGAGTGTCATGACCAATCGTTCCACTGCTTGGCCCATTTACATCGGCTTCGCCACGCGCAAATGGTGTCGCTACGGTGGTCGATGCTACGCTCGTTGCGGCAGGCACAGTGGGGCGAACCGACTCGGTTACTCTGGCAGGAGAGGTGGCTTGAGCAGAGGGTGTCACCGCCGCATCAATGGATGTGGTTGGCGAAGCTGGGGCGGTTCCAGCCAACGCTACAGTCGAATTTGCGGGGCTTGAAGCTATTGTCTGATTCGCGGTTGATGTTGCCACGCTGCCACTTATCTGCACCGCACCAGGTTGGGTCGTGACGGGTTGGCTTCCAACGGTTTGTACCGTTGGTGCGGCCACTGCAGCAAGAATTGCTTCGCTTTGGCCCGGTGCCGCCGCAATTGCCGCCTGGGTGATATTCGCACTCTGGTCTGCTACCAATTGACTCGCTGCGGCGGCCGCCGTTGCCGCGAGATCCGGCGCCACTTTGGAAATCGCTGCAACCACAACGGGGCCGCTGGCTTTGCGTTTTGATACAGCCGCACGCACGACTGTTATCACTACATCCTTGCGATCTGATTTCTCCGCTTGCTGAACCAATTCGGCCGCCTTTGCCGGCATTTCCGGTACGGGCACGCTGGTAACAGCTTTACGGAGTTCGCTCGCGCGTTTGGCTGAGAGAGCCAGAGCGGAAGGTGCGGTAAGGACAGCTCCGCTAAGCAGCAGAGCCAATACACAGTTATTGATTCGAGGTTTGTTCATAGCTCTTTTAGTAAAAGTGCGATACACTCGTTCTGCTATCGGCTCGCGTCAAGGGGAGCTGTTCGTTTTTATTTTAAGATTTAAAGAGTGAGGCAACCCACGCGACCACCGAGAAAGTGTCTGCAAAAACCTCAAGTATTGTACTACTTAAATTCACTTTGGATGTTAATAACGGCAGACCCACAATAAGGACTCCAAGATTTCCAAGCCAAATGATTACGGCAGAAAACAGGCGCCCATGGTCAGTGATATCTGTCTGTTTTGCCTTCAACGCGAACGCGGTAAGTGTCACGTGAAAACAGTAGGCGGTACCGAGTGATAAATAGAGCAGTGGAAACCAAGTGCGCAGGCCCCAAATTACGTGCCCGAGGATAAATCCAGCGAGGATTAAAACGGCGTATAGAGGAAAAAAATAGGGGGATAGAGATATCAGGAAATTAGTCTTCGATAACGAGACATAGCCGCCACGGGCACTGATTTTAATCTTTTTAACTTTCCCACCGAAAGTGCAGGCCCAAAGTGCATGGGTCAATTCATGTCCGCAAACGTACAGCCAAAGTGGTTTAGGGAGCAGGACGTAAATTGAAAGCCAGCAGGCTGCACCAGCGACAAAGGGAAACCAAAACGTATCGGCAGTTGCCGTGGCTTGAATCAGCCGAACGGTGGTTCGTGCGACGCCTGCGCAAAAAGGAAGTAATAATAGTCCCGCCAGGAACTTTAGTCTTTTGGCAGAAGCAGGGCGAGATCGAGCTCCAGCCACGAAAAAGAAAAACCCGTTCTTCCTTATCAGAAGAACGGGTTCGGAAAAATTTTATTTAGCTACGAGGCTTCGAATAGTCTTTTGGATGTGGCGCCGTAGGCTTATTCGGCTTGAATGTAGGAAACTCTCCGTCGCCACGACCGCCATCATCACTATTAATCGGATTGGTGTCATGGGTAATACCGCCGCTTGACGGGCCGCTGCCATCCGCTGCGCCACGGGTATTTACAGCGCTGACCGCGCTGAATGTGCTTATGGTGTGGGTGACAGCGTCGTTGATGCTCGCCGTTTGACCAGGCGCTGCACCAGTTGCTGCAGCCACAATTTGGGGTGCTTCGGCGCGAGAAAGTTCGGAAGCGGCTGCGGCGACGGCCGCCGCGACATCAGGAGCCGCTTTCGCTACCGTTGCCACGACGCTAGGAGCGCTCGCTTTATAGCGGAAAACAATTGCGCGCACTGCTGTAACGGCAACCATTTCGCGATCCTGCTTCTCAGCCTGGAGAATCAGTTCGACTGCCTTGGAACCCATTTCAGGAACGGGAACGCTGGTTACCGCTTTGCGAACAGCCTTGGCTTGAGTGGCGGTTAACGCATGAGCCGATGTTCCAATCAACATCGAAAGTGCGACGAGCAGAGCCGTCCGGGGTAGCAATTGTTTCATTTTCATAGTTTTCAAGTTCACCAAACACTTCTGCCCAAGTCCTTCCATTTCAAGTTCACCGGAACTTCAAGCAGTCGCGCTCTGATTGCTCTTATCCAAGGTGATCGCCCTTCCTGGCGTTTAACCTCCCGGACTCGAACTGGGGGCGATTTAACTCATTATTTAGTAAATTGTCAACCCTTTTATCCTGTTTTTTTGTTTGATTAGATCATCCGGTTTCTACAGTTTTCCCGCCTCAGGGTTGCCCGGTCACATTCGAAACGACCAAATCCTTATTTTGTAAGGCTTTTTGACAGTTTCTGTCCGATCTTGACTGTAATAAGGTATTCAGAGTCAGCGTGATTGTCTCATCTCCGAGTGAGCAAAGTTCAAAGATTTTACACTGTTGGAAGGTTTTCTCTGATTTAATCGTGTGAAAGGGCGAACCTATTCATTGCCCAAAGATGGACGAGGCCGATATTTCTTCGCCAGCGCCAGAGTTGCCTCCAACGGCTTGATTCCCCCAGTGCAGGTAGGGTCAGATAGGGATGCTGCTGCGACGCATACCGCTGTGAGGAGGCAGCGTTGAAGTTCCCATCCTTCATGCAAGCCAAGTAATGCACCGGCACAGAATGCGTCTCCAGCCCCTGCGCTTCCAGCAATGTACTTGGGCGGCAATGTCAACGAACTTTGCCAAAAATCCTCCCCTTTTCGAGTTCTCGCAAATCCCCCTTCAGGGAAATGAATAATTACGAGTTCCCGCACACCAAACTGCAGCAAAGCTCCAGCCGCATGGCGGAGCGCGACTGTGTCCAGTTTTCCGTCCGCTTGCCGAATCTTGAACCCGGCCGTTTTTCCGGCTTCGATTTCGTTCAGGATGCAGTAATCAACATGTTTTAAGGCTGGAGTGACAATTCCTGCGAATCGATCGCTATCCTCGCTGACAACATCGACGCTCGTTTTTAAGCCGGCCTCTTGTGCCGATGCGAGTAAACGGGCGGCCCGTGTGCCGAAAACCTTGTCGGGTCCGTCCAGTGCATCGAGTAGCAAAAGATACCCAAGATGAAAAATCCTGGCCTTACTCTTCGTAAAATTGAGATCGTCCCCGGTCCAAAGCGCATTGGCGCCTCGTTGATGAAAAAATGTTCTGCGGCCGTTTCCGATTTCTGTCATCACATCCGTGTAGGATGTGCTGGAATCGGCAAGAGGCTTTAAAAACTTCGTATCGATCTTATGCTTGCGGCAGCTTTCGAAAACCTGGTCGCCCAACAAGTCTTTGCCGACATGTCCGGCCGCCGCCAGAGGAAAGTTAACGCCGAGCTTGGCAAGGTCGACCAATACATTGAAGGGTGCCCCGCCGGTGCCCTGGGATTGGCTCCTTATGTTTGCGAGTTGTTCGCGTTGTGGAAAAACATCGATCATTTTGACCTGATCGATAATCCAGTTGCCGCCGCCAAGCAGTCCGTTGCGTGTGTTCGAGGTTTTTGTTTTCAATCTACGATCTTGCGCGAGGCTATCGAGAAGGCGCTCGTTTGTCTTCAGCAAAAAATCAGACGGAGCCCGCAGCTGTGGACGGCTCCAGCGCCGGGCGCGAACCGATTATGCCAAATTAATCTGCCGCGGTTTTCGAAACGCTGCGTACCGCCGAGCTTTCGAGCATGCTCGAAAGTTCGCGTGCATTACGACGAAATCGTTAAAATGTAGTAATTAAGCCATGAGCGGCTTCACCAATTCTCCGCTTACATCTGTAAGACGGAAGTCGCGGCCTTCGGAACGGTAGGTGAATTTGGTATGATCAATTCCGAGCAGGTGCAGCATCGTTGCGTGCAAATCGTGAACGCTGACCGGGTCCTGCACGACGTTGTATCCGAATTCATCAGTTTGACCCAGGACAAGGCCAGGTTTAATGCCGCCGCCTGCCATCCAGATCGAGAAGCAGCGGGGGTGATGGTCGCGGCCGAAACTTGTTTTGCTGATGTCGCCCTGACTGTAGGCAGTGCGGCCGAATTCGCCTCCCCAGATCACCATGGTCTCTTCCAGCAGTCCGCGTTGCTTTAAATCCTTTATCAGAGCGGCGCTGGCCTGGTCTGTGGTTTTGGTTTGAGCTTTGATTCCATCAGGGAGGCCGCTGTGATGGTCCCAATCCCGATGGCAGAGTTGCACGAAGCGCACGCCGCTTTCACTGAGTCTGCGTGCGAGCAAACAGTTGTTCGCGTACGATGGCTTGCCGGGTTCGGCTCCATACATGTCCAACATTTCTTTGGGTTCCCTGGAAATGTCCATCAATTCGGGGACGCTCGTTTGCATCCGGAAAGCCAGTTCGTAATTGTCGATATGCGTTGCGATCTCCGGATCTCCCAGATCGCCCAACTGGCGCTTGTTGAACGCCTGCATCGCATCGAGTAACTGTCGGCGCGCTTTGCCGCTGACCCCAGCGGGGTTTGATACGTACAGCACCGGGTCGCCCTGGTTGCGCAATTGAACGCCCTGGTAATTTCCAGACAGAAAACCGTTGCCCCAATAACGGGCCTGCAATGCCTGGCCGCCGCTCCCGCTCGTGAGCACAACGAACGCGGGCAGATTCTCGTTGTCGGTTCCAAGGCCATACGCGAGCCATGCGCCCATCGTGGGGCGGCCGGGTTGTTGGTTCCCAGTGCCAAAGAACGTGACCGCTGGATCGTGGTTGATCGGATCGGTGTACATCGAGCGGATCAACGCAATTTCGTCGGCGATTCCTCCGATATGCGGAATCATGCTGCTCATCTCAACTCCGGATTTGCCGTAGCGCTGGAAGTCGAATGCCGGACCGACGCATTTCAGCACCGACTGGCCAGCCGTCATTCCCGTAATGCGCTGTCCCATCCGTACGCTCGGAGGCAACTCTTTGCCGGTCATCTCCGTAAGCTTCGTCTTTGGATCGAACAAGTCGAGATGCGATGGTGCACCCGATTGGAAAAGATAAATCACCCGCTTTGCCTTCGGGGCGAACGAAAGCGTTTTCAGTGCGCCTGTGGTATTGCTCGCTGCCTCAATGCCAAAGGACTTGCGATTCAAAAGTGACCCGAGTGCGATTGCGCCGAGGCCGGTGGTACTGCGCGTTAGGAACGCACGGCGGGAGAGGATTCGTTGCGCTTCATTTTGAAACATGATGATTATTCCCAGGGGTTGGATTATTTCGTAATCGTTTCGTCCAGATTCAGCAGCACATTGGCAACGGATGCGAGGGCTGCCAGTTCCACGGTGTCTCCCTTTTCGGGGCGTTTTAATTCGCCGATTTTCAGGAATTCTTCGGCGCCTTTGGGATCGGCTTCAAAATTG
>JAQGOX010000869.1 GCA_028293365.1 Verrucomicrobiales bacterium
TTTCCATACTGAAACGGTTTACGTTCAGACCGCCGATCGGCCCATCGCATCGGGTCGAGCGCCCCCCTCATTCTTCGCTTAATCTTCCATCGGTTTTCTCTAGAGCTTTAAAGCTTTAGTCGGTCGAGAGGTATACTCGATAGTAATTAATTAGTCCCAAGTCCTATCTGCTTTGGTCTGCCCGAATATTGGCAAACCGGGGCGGCACTCAAATTCTATGAAGAAATCCCTAAATCCGGGCAATTACGCCTTCACGTTGATCGAACTGTTAGTGGTGATCGCAATTATTGCAATCCTCGCTGGCTTGCTTTTACCGGCGTTATCGTCAGCCAAGAGCAGGGCGCGGCAGACAAAGTGCCAATCGAATCTGCACCAGATCGGTCTCGCCATGATCATGTACGCCGATGATAACAACGGCTGGCTGCCCGAAACAACTCACGGCAATACCACGAACCGGTCCTGGGTCTTCACACTGGCTCAGTATGTCGGCAAGGTGGACGCCATCCGAATCTGTCCCGCAGACCCGAATGGATACGCTCGGATGACCAATTTCGGCACGAGCTACATGCTCAACGAATACGTTTTCGTGGATTTCGTTGATCCTTTAGGCCGCCTGGTGGAGACATTCCGAAACTTGAATCGTCTCAAGAAGCCAGCCGAGACGATACTTACATTTACTTGTGCCGACAGGGTTCCGGCGGTGATCTTCACCGACCACACCCACTCTCGCAACTG
The DNA here is from genome assembly GCA_028293365.1 of Verrucomicrobiales bacterium. GTDB lineage: Bacteria > Verrucomicrobiota > Verrucomicrobiia > Limisphaerales > SXQI01 > JAQGOX01. The sequence continues at coordinate 736 of JAQGOX010000869.1, forward strand.
GCCCTTTGGGTGGGATGTCTTATTGAACGATATCGCCCCTGATCGCCACCGATTCGGCGGAGGGAACACCAACCACACCAGTGGTTCCGACAATTACCTCTATGCCGATGGGCACGTCGGCGTGGTCAAGGCCTCGACCCTCAAACAACGATTCGATAGTGGTGAAGATGTCGCCAGACCTCCCAATTAATTTCTCTGTGATCCTGAACTCCAACTCAAACTCGGAACCTAACTCATGCTAAATGCCTAATCCAAATCTATGAAAACCTGCCAAACGATTGCTGTTTTAAGCGCTGTTCTTGCCAATATTGTTGTTGCCCAAGCTCAGGTTCGCTTCCTTGCCCACGGTCACACCGACCTCTCGATTAATTATGATTCCACAGCGGACGCATGGGACTTCCATGTCGGCTCGGACACGTTGGGCGTCGAATTCGCTCCCGACGAAGTTGTTCTTAAAGTAAAACCCGCCGCTCAAACTACAGTGCCGGCAGGTGCCAAGTTTGCCTTTCTCGGCGTTGCGGGCTCGCCAATCTGGATTCTGCCGCAAGAGCAGAGAGAAGAGCTGCTTTACCTCGGTTATGGTGGAGACGGCATTCCAGACGGCGTATTCATCAATAATCAAGTCAAAGTCACTCTCAAGAGCGTGACTGGTCCAGGCAATTTCTTTTCGTATCGCGTCGATGGATTTGGCAATCCAGTGAAGCTTTTCGACAGCGCTGATGGAATTTCGACGAATGATGTCGCTACGGTCACGGGTGGGGCAGACGCGCATCTGGCCTGGGCTTTCAGCAAACCCGGCGAGTACAAGGTCACCCTCGAAGTGTCAGGAACCCTGGTGGCCGGCGGCAGCGCCTCCAGCGGGCCGGTGACTTTTACCTTCAGCGTTGGCACCCCCCCGAAGGTCCTCACGATCGGTCACACCGACCTAGCGATCAACTACTCTGCCGATGCAAATGCCTGGGACGTGCATGTTGCATCAGACACCTTGGAGCAGAGCTGGGACGCCGATGATCTCGTTCTCCAGGTTAAAGGGGAAGCCAAAATAACGATCCCTTCCAACCCTAAATTTAGCTTCCTGGGCGATGCCGGTGGTCCGATCTGGATACTTCCCTCGGCGCAAGACGAAAATCTGCTTTATCTCGGCTACGGCGGCGACGGAATTCCGGACGGCGTTTTTGCTGGCAATCAGGTAAAAGTCACGCTCCAGGATGTTTCCGGTCCTGGAAACTTCTTTTCCTATCGGGTCGACGGATTCGGCAATCCTCAGGTGCTATTCAACAGCGCGGACGGAATCACTTCTGCTGATGTCGCTACCGTGCAAGCGGGTGGAGACGCGCACTTGAATTGGGCCTTCACAAAGGCCGGCGACTATTCAGTCACACTGGAAGTCTCCGGCACATTGGCTGGGACAAACACCGTCGTCTCGAGCGGCCCGGTTACCTACAGTTTCGTCGTAGAGGGAGTGCTGACAGATCAGCACACCGATTTGCATGTCTTGTACGATCCCAGCGGTACAAACATTCTCAATATTGTCGCCCGAGATGTAACCGACGGAAACGTTGACTATCAGACCAACAAGGTCCTGCTGATAGTTTCGGAAGCCTCAAAGTTGACGTTGCCCGCAGGCACCCCCTTTGGAAACGAGGGCGATCCGCTTTGGGCTCTCACTCAAAGCCAAACTCCAGACATTCTGTACCTGGGGCTTTCGGCCGAAGGCATCCCGACCGGCGTCTTCGCCAATGGCACGCTCAATTTTCACCTGAAAGCGGTGGATGGTCCGGGCCAATTCCTCCTTTGGCAGGCAGGTCAGTTCGGGGATTTCGATGTTCAAATGAACAGCGGCGACGGCATCACGGACGCGGATGTTCATCAGCAACTCATCGGCAGCCACGAACATTTTAACTGGGGCTTCACCGCCACCGGAGTGTACTACGTGACATTTCAGGTTTCCGGTCAACGGATTGGCGAATCAACCAATATTTCAAGCCCAGAGTCCACGTTCAGGTTTGACGTACTGCCCTTGCCAGCGCCCGTTACACCTATCGAACTGCAACAGACAAGCCTCACTTCGGGCAACTTGGCATTCAATATCGTTGGACTAAACAGTGGAACAGTCGATATTGAAGCGACCGGGGATTTCATAACGTGGACGACCGTTTCGACCGTCACGATTACAAGCTCGCCGCAAGCGGTCACGATTCCGCTGGATTCGACAAAACCCACTCGCTTCTTCCGAGTCCATCAAAAGTGAGAATCGTAAACATTGCTTTAGCTTATCGAAACTTCAGAGCGTGAACATTAGCAATTATGCGGGGGTGCGGAGGCTGTCGTCACTAGGGTACGCTAAACCCGTCTCCACTCCGGATGCTCTTCAGCGTTTGGATAGCGCCGCCCCCCTGCTTTTCACCTTTTAATTCAGGAATCCGATCGAAGAAATGCAAACTGAGGCTATTTCATTAACCGCGACAAATGAATGCGCAGTCTTAAAGATCGAGCAGCTCTCCGTTCGCTACGCGGGAAGTCAGCCCAAAGCGGCCTTAAATGCGCTCGATTTGAGCGTTTATCAAGGAGAAGTCTTTGGTTTTCTGGGTCCTAATGGCGCGGGAAAGACAACCACCATGAATGTACTGCTCGGCTTTGTTAATGCCAGCAAGGGAAGGGCGTTTATCTTCGGCCGGGAAGTGACGGAGGCCATCTCCAGACAACGCATCGGATACCTGCCCGAATTGACTTACTATTATAAGTTTTTGACTGCGGAAGAGCTTTTGCGTTTCTACGGAAAGCTCTTCGGACTCAAAAGCCAGGAAATTGAAAGCCGGATCGATTCCGTTCTCAAACTCGTCGATCTGGAGTCAGCTCGAAAACGGCTCATCAAAACGTATTCCAAAGGAATGCAGCAGCGGGTCGGCCTGGCCCAGGCTCTCATCAACAATCCTGATCTATTGATACTGGACGAACCAACCAGCGGCCTGGATCCCATTGGGCGCATGAAAGTGCGAGAGATTATTCAACGCCTTAAGAATGAGGGCAGGACCATATTCTTTTCCTCTCACGAACTTGGAGAAGTGGAAACGGTTTGTGATCGCGTCGCAATTCTTTTTGAGGGAGAGAAAAAAGTAGAGGGCCGAGTAAGTGACCTCGCACGGGAACACCAGTGCAATCTTGAACAATTATTCCTTAAGGTTATCGGCTATGACGTTCTTCCGGCTGAGGAGAATGAATTGATGCGGGAGAACGTATGAAAACTATTTTCGCGATATCGAGTATTGCTTGCCAACCTGGCCGCTTTGGAACAACAAGTAGGAAACTACGACCTTTCTTTGGGGTACTATCAGGCGCTCAAAACCCTCAGTCCTGTACCGGAAGAGATCCAAAAGCGCATTGTTGAGGTACAGGAGACAATCATGAAACGAGGACGGATAAAAACCAATCAGGATGTTTTAAAGCAGTAATCTGATGACCTGGAAATCTCAACAGTTTGGCGTATTCGACCTCGCGAAGAGCCCGTTGGCGCGGACGATTTTGATCCTGTGGCTGGCATCGTCCCGAGCACAAACCGCCGAAGAGCCGATTGCCACCGCAAAGGGCGTCGCGGAACATATCGCCGTTGTTGTATGGGACGGAATGCGGCCCGACTTCATTACTCCTCAATACACTCCCACGCTTTATTCATTGGCTACAAAGGGAGTTTTCTTCAAAAACCATCACGCCGTTTATGTCAGCTCGACTGAGGTTAACGGAACCGCGATTGCAACCGGTGTTTATCCGAATCAAAATGGCATTCCGGCCAATAGCGAGTATCGCCCCTCGCTCGGCTGGCTTGGTCCAAACGCCACGGAAGGAATTGAATCGGTACGTCGAGGAGATTTGCTTTCAGGAGGACAATATCTCCTGGTCGGGAAACGGACAACCAGACCTTAAATGAACAAACGAATTCATATCGGCGGAACTAACCAGAAAAGCCTATTGATCGATTCTGTTAATGGGCGGCGGCTCGAGCCGACCCTTACTATAACGAAATTGACCACGGAAGCGCAACGTCTGACTTGGGCTCTGAACACATGCTTGGCTTCAGGACTTCGGTTGACGCTCATCCGACGGGCGATTCTCGGGCTGCTGGCAAAACATCTGAGCCCTGTAAACATCGAAATACTTTCTCACGAGGAAGAACTGAAAGGTCGGTGTGACACGACGACCATTTATAGGATGCTCATGATGCTTAAGGACCAGAGAATCGTCCGGCAGGTTAACGTCCGGCATAGAGTGCGTCATTTCGTGCTGAACGTGCCGGGCGAATCGTTTGCCTACTTGATTTGCCGATCCTGTGGATTGATCAAACACCTCGATTCCTTCGAAGGCGAAGCTGCGATGAAACACCAAATTGCCGCACGCGGATACACCGACCTCTCCTATGAACTCGAGTTCCACGGACTTTGCCCGGCCTGCCAGCGGGCCATTGGATCATAATCCAGTCAAATCAAAACCAAAAGTTGAGCGTGGCATTATTGCTGTAATGCAGGATGTCAGCATGACTTTTTCAAGTGATTTGGCTCATGGTTTGGTAAAGGTAAGCTTTGGCGTACGGCGTGG
>JAQGOX010000944.1 GCA_028293365.1 Verrucomicrobiales bacterium
GCGATATGCATCAACGGCTTGTCGGCCATTCTCGACAACGTCAGCCGAGTATCCAAGCTTCTCCAATTGTCGCATTGCGACTTTTCGGTTCACCGGATTGTCTTCTGCCAGCAGAACACTTGCGCTGCGATTCGAAACTAACGCCGAAAGAGCAATCCGATCTCTTTCCGCACTATGAGGCGTTGCCAACCGTTGATTATTAACCACCGAACGAATGGTGGATATCAGTTCAGTCTGACGAACCGGCTTCATTAGAAATGCTTGGATCTCGAGCTCGCGCATTACTTCGGCGGCGGGCCGCATGCCCATCGAGGTCAGAATGATCAATTGCGTGGAGCGTATGTGCGGGTCCTTCTTGATCTCCGCTGCCAATGAAAGGCCATCCATTTCGGGCATTTGCATGTCGACCAGAGCTAGTGAGAAAGGTACTTTGTTTTTTGCCGCCTGCCGCAATTTCTCAAGCGCTTCAAATCCGCCTGCAACAGTTTGGGCATGTATTCCGTATCCACCGAGCTGGCGCTCCAAAATGCGCCGATTGGTCGGAGTATCATCGACCACTAAAACACGAAGGCCAGACATGCTGCGTTCGATTAACGGCGTTTTAGCCTTTTCCAACGGCTGTTTCGGCAGAGTAATCTCGAAAATAAACGTGGATCCCTGATGGAGCGCGCTTTGCACTTCAATTTGTCCATCCATCATTTCGATGAGCTTGCGCGAAATCACCAGGCCAAGGCCTGTTCCTCCGAACCTCCGGGTCGTCGATGTATCGGCCTGAGTAAACGGTTTAAACAATCGAGTTTGAGCTTCCGGATCGATGCCAACGCCTGTGTCTCGAACCTCGACCTGAATCCTGGCATGGGATTCAGTTTCGGATTTCTGACGGACATGGACAAACACTTCTCCCGCCGCTGTAAACTTAATCGCGTTTCCAATCAGGTTCATGAGGACCTGCCACAAACGACCGGGATCACCTTTAAGGTGAATGTTCACGTCGCTATCAATCAGGCAGCCAATCTCAAGACCTTTGGCGCGCGCGCGTTCGGCCAGCAATTCCAATGTGCTCTCCACAACATTGCGCAAATCGATATCGATCGACTCGAAAGTGAGTTTCCCGGATTCAATTTTCGAAAAATCCAGAATGTCGTTGATGATGGTCAGCAGCGACTCGGCGCTGGCGCGAACCGTCTCCGCATAGTCGCGTTGTTCAGAATCGAGAGATGTTTCCAACAGAAGGTTGGTCATGCCAATGACACCATTCATCGGGGTGCGGATTTCGTGACTCATATTTGCCAGGAATTCGCTCTTGGCCCGATTGGCTGCTTCCGCGGATTCCTTGGCGGCCTTGAGATCGGCTTCAGTTTGTTTTCTCCCTGTAATATCTTCGCAAATTCCAAGCAGATAAAGTGCCCGCCCCTGTTCATCGAAAATAGGAATTTTGCGCGTATGCATCGTCCTGGGACCGTGTTTCCGTGTCATTAATAACTCTTCCGGGATATCGGCCAGCTCACCACACGCAAGCACGTCGCGGTCCCGAGCCGAGAATTCCGCCGCCTCGTTTGGAAAAATATCAAAATCGTTTTTCCCGAGCATCTCCTCGTTGGTGTAACCAGTTAACTCCACACCCGCTCGATTCCAGCGGACAAATCGAAGGTCGGTGGCTTCTTTGATAAAAACCGGTATGGGAAGGTTCTCCACCACGGAATCGAGAAATTTCTGTGCTCGTTTTAATTCGACTTCAGCGCGCCGGCGTTCCCGGATCTCAGTTTCCATAGCGAAATTGGCTTCTGATAATTCGCGGGTTCTCGCGTCGACCCGCAATTCAAGGTCTGCTTTAGCGCGTTCGAGTTCCTCCTGCGCCAATCTCTTTTCCGTAATATCGAGAGCGAACACGATTACCCCAATCACCTTTCCGTTCGGATCGCGATAGGGAATCTTATCCGCCGCCAGCCAGCGCACCACACCCCCTCCGGTTTGAATACGTTCCACTATTCCATGCTTGGGTTTTCCCGATTCGATCACTTCCAAATCGTCCAAATGATGCTTGCGCGCAACCTCGCGATCAAGATAATCCACGGGCTTTCCGGTAAGCTCGTCAATGGAACGGCCAAGTAAGTCCGCGGCGTAATGGTTCACACGCACATGTCGATTATCACGGTCCTTGTAAATCACAAATGCGGGTACTACTTCGAAAATCGTCTGATATTCCAGACGCTGGCACTCGAGTTCGAACTGGACGCGCTTAAGCTCCGTAATGTCGCGCGAGATTCCAAACGTGCCGATTATCTGCCCAGCCTTGTCTCTCAATGGCATCTTCGTCGCAGAAATCCAGGTTTTCCGACCGTCCGGCGAAATAAACACTTCTTCCCGGCCAACGAGCGGCTTGCCCGAAGCCATCACCTGCCGCTCATCTTCAGCCGCACGCCGTGCATTTTCTTCGGTAAAAAAGTCACGATCGGTTTTCCCCACCAGCTCCTCCGGCCGGCTTTTTCCCGAAACAATTGCCTTCGCCCGGTTAACTCTTGTAAAACGGCCTTCCGCATCTTTGAAATAAATCCGATCCGGAATGTTATCCATGAGTGCGTCCAGCAAAGATCTTTCCTGAAGCAACGCGGTTTGGGTGTTTTCCCGGTGAACGATTTCAGCGCGAAGAGCCGCGTTCGATTTTGAAACTTCCGCGGCCCGTTGAATCGAGAGGAACACAAGGGCAAAAAGTGAAAAACCAACCAGCCCTCCAGACCAACGGAACCAAACTCGATCCTGCAAAGGCGGACCCAGGATTGTGAACTCGGTTTTCGCTCCGGCCGGGTCGATATCTCCTCCTTCGTCCGATGCTCTGACCTGAAATGAATGCTTTCCATCATTAAGGCGGGCCAAAGAAATCCCCTGCGCTGGAATCTCCTGAAATGGGGTCCATGGCCTGTTATCAAATCGCCAGGAGTAGCGAAAACTGCCGTGGTTTTGTGGAGACCAAAGTTCGCGGGCTGAGGCAGCAAAATGGAAAAACCCTTCGAAGCGTTCTTCTTTCGAAAAACTATTTAGAATCGTTCGAGGGGCCACGTGGTCAGACTTATAGCAGAGTGAACCGCCCTCCACGCCAAGCCAGAGGTTTCCTTGGCCATCCCTGGCTGCACGATAAATCATGGTCCTGAATGGCAGACTGATCTGATGAGGCTCATCATTTTCGATCAGGACTATCGAATTGCGAGCGGAGATAACCACCGTCCCGTCGTAACAGCGCCCTATGAAATCGCCGACGTCAGCCGGGTAAAATTTCCAATTACCGTTCTCGCAGGAAGCGTAGCCACCCCCATTTCCAGCCCCGACGTTCCCTTCGTACAGAAACCACATTTTATCCTTGCCACGCGCTGCGCCAAAAACCGTGAATCCGCCAATCGGAGTTACGGGAGTCCAATCGTTTGAGCCTTTGGCTAGATGAAAAAGTGTCAAACCAGCGGACAGCCATAAATCATCAACGCCGGAATAAAGATTACCCCGAGGCCGATCCTGCAGACCGCATTCGACCTGTTGGCTTTGCACTGATTCGTCAAGCCGAAAGTGAATCAGGGTTAACTCGTTCGCCTTCCCCCCGGCCAAACACACTCGAAGGCCTCCTTGAGGGTCTGCGGCAGCACTTAAAAATTCACGACTGCCATTGCCACCCAGTGAAAACCGCTGCCAATTCGTTCCATCGAAGGCAGCCAAAGGTCTGTCAGCAATTGGTCCTTTCCCAACAAACCAGACATTTCCATCTCCTCCCAGAAATGCCTGATCGATGACGGGAATTCCGGTATCTGCGGGACCATAGGTGCGCGTGATCCCATCCATCAAGACCCGAACCTTTTCATCCCTGCTCCAATTCCAAACTCCGCCTTTTGCATCGGCAAGAACCTGCCCACGCACCTCGTTGCTAAAGGAAAAAACGCCGTCACGAACAGACCACCCAATATCCGGGGCATCCAGCCAGACCGTGCCACCACGATCGGTGGCGGGAAATGGCATGGAAAAATGAATCCATTCACCCGCGTCACGCTGCCATCGAGTGAGATGGTTGTTGGCAACCATCCAAAGTGCGCCATCAGGCGCTTCCGCCACAACTTCAGCAAAGTGGATTGAGATCGGTGCCGATTGAAAAGCATCGAAACCAGTTCCATTCCAGGATGTCATGGCCCCTTTCTGCCCATCCAAACTCGGCGCAATGATTTCACCTAAGTGCGTCACGCACAGTGGCCGCAAATCCGTCGTTCCGCAGGATTCCCAGGTCACGCCGTCGCGCGAGTGAACAGCTCCATTGCTCGTTTCAGCAAAAAGACCGTACTTGGCGGATTCGACCATTTGCCAGGCCTCGCCAACGGAAGGTAGGCCGAAAAGCTGAATCGAATGCCAACGCGAGCCAGCTTTCTCTGCAATGCCTTTTGGCGTCAGCGCAAATTGGCGTCCCGTGCCACTGCGGAAGTAGTTCAAAATATGATCAGCAGGTAGTCCATCTCGGATCGAATATTTGGTCCAGACGCCGTTCCGATAAGAAGTTAAACCTCCGGGTAGCGAAGGGTCTGGCCATCGGTCCGAACAAAACCAAAGTGTTCCATCAGGATCTTCGGCCATTCTCCGCACACTCGGGCCAGCCAGCATTCTTTCTTCGGCCCTCACCATGAAGCGGCCCCCCTCCAAAACCGCCGCCCCTTTTGAGGTGCCGATCCATACAGCCCCATTTCGCAACACAACCACAGATCTCGCAAAATTGCTGGGCAATCCATCTGCTACCGTGAAGCGGCGCCATTGGAAGCCATCATACCGGTAGGCGCCATCGGAAGCTGCAATCCAGACCGGACCATTGGTCTCAAAACCAATGTCGAAAATATAGCGCCTTACCAATCCAGCATCTTCTAGAAAAGAAACAACTTTCCAGGGAGATGGACACTCCCTGGGCACCGCTCCGGAGAAACGCGTCGAAGCAGCCTCAATTCGGGCTGGTAACAGCGCCAAAATGAGGCAGATCAGTCTAAAAAATGAGCGGTTTGAACAAAGCATTCTGTGTCAGGCCTACCGCCTAGCATTTCATGTGCTAGGCGGGCCGTTTCTTTGAAAACTGCAGTTCTTAGCGAAAAACCCTTAGAATCGCGGAACCAGACCAGTCACGAGCCCCGAGGGACGCACGCAAGATGGGAAAAAAGTTCCTTAAGCAGATCTTGATCAGGCATTTCGCGGGTTTTCCATGTAAGCTTATGCCAATAACTCAAAATACCAAACACTTCTTCTTCATAGTGGAAACATCGGAGAATTTGAGAGGAAGGTTTAAGCATTTGATTTGTAGGCACACGCGGCATTCCGCTAATTTAGTCGAAATGCAAGTTCAGGAAGATTTGCTCCAGTCATTGTTGAAGCAATATTTTGGTTTCACCTCCTTCAGACCCTTTCAAAGGGAGATCATGCGCGATTTCCTCGCTGGGCGCGACGTGGTCGCTCTCCTTCCCACCGGGGGCGGCAAATCGTTATGCTTCCAACTGCCTGCCCTGGCCCGCCCCGGCCTGACCATTGTTGTTTCCCCACTAATAGCATTGATGAAAGATCAAGTCGATGCTCTTCGCGCGGCCGGAGTACCGGCGACATTCCTGAATTCTTCGATCGATTCCGCTGAGGGCCGATCACGGCTGCGAGGCCTGCACAACGGCGAATATCGCCTGCTTTACGTCGCACCGGAAAGACTGCTGCTTTCCGGCTTCATTGAAGATTTACGACGTTGGAACGTCAACTCGTTCGCCATCGACGAAGCGCATTGCATTAGCGAATGGGGCCACGATTTTCGTCCCGAATACCGGCAAATAGCCAGTCTGAGAGATAAATTCCCGGCAATTCCAATGATGGCCTTGACGGCAACGGCAACGAGTCGAGTGCGTGATGATATTATTAACCAACTGCATCTGCAGAACCCGGCCTCTTATCAGGCAAGCTTCAATCGGCCGAATCTAACATACCGGGTTTCCCCAAAATCTGGCGCGTATGAGCAGGCGCTCAAATTCATTGAAAGCCGGGAAAAAGAGAGCGGGATTATTTATTGCCAGTCCCGGAAATCAGCCGAAAACGTTGCCGCGAAGCTCGTGGCTGACGGGATAAAAGCCGCCCCATACCATGCGGGACTGGAATCCGGGCAACGAGGCCGGGCTCAGGAAGCGTTTTTACGCGACCAGGTGCGCGTGATTTGCGCCACCATTGCTTTCGGAATGGGGATTAATAAGCCCAATGTCCGATATGTCATCCATTACGATTTGCCAAAAAACGTCGAAGGTTACTATCAGGAAACCGGGCGTGCTGGTCGCGACGGACTCCCCAGCGAATGTTTGTTATTGTTCAGCCCCTCCGATCGAATCAAATATAGCCAGTTCATTGACGAAAAACCTGATCCGAAGGAGCGCGAAATCGCACGGTCGCAATTGGAGTCCATTGTGCATTATGCGGAATCCGCAGCCTGCCGCCGCAAATTCCTGCTCGATTACTTCGGCGAAAGCATGCCGGATGAGAATTGCGGCGGCTGCGATAACTGCCACGCTCCACGCGAAACCTGGGACGGGACTCTCGCCGCCCAAAAATTGCTTTCCTGTGTTTATCGCATCCAGGAAAAAGGAAGTTTTTCCGTAGGGATGGCGCACGTTGTCGAAGTTCTCACGGGTGCCGCCACCGAAAAAATTCGCAAATGGGGTCACGATACTCTTTCCACTTACGGAATCGGAAAAGAACATAATCGCGCCGATTGGGGAGCGATAGGCCGTGAACTGGTCCGACTCGGATTCTTGCGGCAAAACGCCGACAGATTCAACGTATTGGAACTAACACCCGACGGCCGCGCCGCTCTCAAGACCCGCCAGAAAATCACTCTCACTCGCCCCATGAAGGCGCCAGTGCAAACCAAAGACCGGGCGGGCGACATCGAATGCGACGAACTTCTATTTGAGAAACTGCGGCAGCTACGGAAACGCCTCGCGGAGGAGCGGGACGTTCCCTCCTACATCATTTTTTCCGACGTTGCCTTGCGCCAAATGGCCCGCAACTATCCCCAGACTCAGGCGGAATTCGCCCGTATTAGCGGCGTCGGAGAAAAGAAACTCGCAGAGTTCAGCGAAGTGTTCACCTACGAAGTGGTGGCACATTTGGGTTCCAATCCGAAACGGAGTTTTACTGAATCCCGATTACCCGCTTCGGCAGAACCAAAATACAAGATTCTTTCCTCGACGGTTCAGCAGTCTGTTGCGCTGCTTAACTCTGGAAAGACCATCGCACAAATCGCCAGCGCCCGTGGATTCGTTCCGAACACCATCTACACCCATATTGCTGAAGCAATCGAAGCTGGCCAACCGGTTAATGCCGGTGCGCTGCTCGATTCCAATGCACGACGCGAAATTGAGGCCGCATTTCAAAAATTTGGCTATGCGAACCTAAGCGGGGCGGTTGACTCTCTGGGAGGGCGCTACGGTTACGGAGAGCTCCGCATCTTTCGTGCACTGGCCCAGACAAAGCCCCGGGACCTGCCTAACTAAGGCTTTGGCGGTTTGGCAGAAGTGAGCGCATCAAAAAATGCGGCAAGGTGACGCAGCGCGTTCGTGCGACCGGCCTCATCAATGCTCGCATTCTTTACCAGCAATTCGATGGCCGGGCGCTTCGCCGCAAATCGATTACTGGAAGTAAGAAAATTTTCCGCGGCCGCCCGGCTTCTGAATTGTTCCATTTCATATTGGGCCTGGCGCTCGACCTCCCCAAGGTCCGGGCGATAATCACGTGGCGCTGAAAGCCGAACCTCTTCGGTCACCCATGAGGCGAGGTCAAAGTCTCCAGCCAGCGGGACCAGTTTCCCGTCGGCAAGTCTGATCACATCTGTATTCCACAATCCCTGTCCGTCCACCGACAATTCGTAATCCCAATTGCCGAGCAGCAAGTGGAACAATTGAAGATCGTCGATTAGCTGCTCGCCGAAGTTCGCATCTTTCAATGCGGACACTTCCACGTCGGAAAGCGCGCTCCCACCCAGTCGTTCAGCAAGAACTTCAATATCCTCCAGGATCATTCCGTTTCGCAGGACCTGCCATCCGACTATCGGAGATTCATTGGTCAAAGTGGTATCGTTATATTGAATTTGCGCGCGGCGCACCCGGGGTGTCATGAATCCGAGCAACCCCATCGTTTCATAAGCGAGCGTCTCCCGATACGCAGCGCGCTCGTCGCGCAATCGCCCGATGTTCCCGCGTCCGCCTTCGGCGCAATGCGTTCCGATCTTGATTTCTCGGGCATCGGAGAACGGAGTGCCGACCCGATTTTCTTTCGAAACTTTCAATTTTAGTTTGGGGAATGGGCACTCCTGCAAACTTGAATTTCCACGAACTCGCACGGTTGCCGGAAGTTGGAATGTCCCCATCTTGACCGTCGCATCAAAGTAAGTGGTCTCGCGATGGGGTGGAAAAATCCCGTCGGGCGTTCCCGCATAGGCCAGGTCAAAATGTTTTTGAAAAGGTCCCGTCAATGTCCATGACACAATTTCTCGGGATGAAAACACACTCCCCGTCTGCGCGGTTTCCAGCGAGCGATAAAATTTGGAATTATTCCGAAAATCTACACTTAACGGACTGGCGGCATTCGAGACCATAGTCCACGGCCCTGTGACGAGGTCTGCCGACTCCAATCCGTCGGGAAAAGTAAGTGTCGCCCGATCTCCGTCTCGGGCGATTTGCAGATTAAGCGACCCTGAAAGCCGTTCTTCTCTGGGTAATAAGGGCGAACTCAATAACTTGTCCGCGGCCACGCTCTGCATTCCACTTGCCAAACAAATAGCGACCGCAACTAAAGCGATATTTCTCATCGTTACTCTCATCCGGGATTCTGCCTTGGATCTATACCCACAATCGACTGGATCCGCTTCAGCGGTCAAGAAAACAGTTGGGATGTGAGCAGCTTGCTGGCCCCTCGATCGTGGTCCTCATTGTCCCGTTAAACCGGCGCACAAACGGGATTGGTATTGCTGTTCAATTTGTTTAGTCTGGAATTATGAATTGCATCCACCTTTTCATAGTTTTGGCTGCTCTTCTTTCCTTCAGCCTCAGGACCTTTGCGGCGGTTCCAGCCATTACTTTCAGCAAGGATTTCGAAGACGGTTCGCTCGGTAAGGTCGAGCGAATTGGCGATACAGTCTTCCGTTGCGCCGTGGAGGGCCAGCACGATGAACGAGGACACAATCGCCAGGCGAGTTGGTATTTCTTTCGCATGAATCACGTCCTCGACCGGGACTTGAGTCTGACTCTCACCGATCTGGTCGGTGAATATAATGACATACCGGGTGCATGTCCTTTCAGCGCCGACATCGTTCCGGTATTCAGTTACGACGGCGAGCACTGGAACCATTTCGATTCGACGACCTGGGATGGCGAGAGAAAGGAAGTAACGCTCGAGTTCCATCCGGCTCACGATACTATTTGGATCGCGCACGTTCCCCCTTACCCACACTCCCGTTTACTCAAACTCCTTTCGGAGACTCAGAAATCATCGTGTGTTCGCCTGGAGGTCATCGGTAAAACCTCGCTCGGTCGCGATCTGCACCTTGTCACAGTAACGAACTTCGAGCAGCCTAGTGCAGGAAAAAAGACCGTTTGGCTGCAGGCACGCCAGCATGCCTGGGAAGCGGGAACCTCATTCGTGATGGAGGGTGCTTTGCTCTTCATCATTTCGGACGACCCTGTCGCCCGCAAATTTCGCGACGAGTTCGTTTTCAAATTCACGCCGATGATGGATCCCGACGGCTGCGCCACCGGCAAAGTGCGGTTCAATGCCCACGGCTACGACCTAAACCGCCATTGGAACACGATGGACTTTCACGATCCTGAACAACTCCGGCTCATGCCCGAAATCTGGCACGTGAAAAAAGCGTTACTCGGCTGGCTGGATACTGGCCATTCGATTGATCTGTTGGTTAATTTGCACAATACCGAATCCACCGAGTTTCTCGATACGCATTGTGACTACGCCGCAGTGCTCAAACGCATGACACTTTTGTACGACAAGCTCGTGAATCAAAGCTCATTTGATCCGTCACGGAAGCTGGGAGTTGGGGGCACGGTCGCAACTGACACAAACTCACTCTGGCACGAGAGGCGCATTCCTGTCCTGCTGATGGAGCAACGCATCGGTCTCAGCAAAAAACTCGGCCGACGCCCCACCGTGGAAGACCGCCTCACGTTCGGTCGTCAACTGATCACGGTAATGGCGGAAACAGTACAACCCTAGCGGCCCTTGATGTTGGTTAGCCAATGTGGAGCGTTCCGCCGTCGCCTTGCGAAGAGTATGCCATTGGTAATGGATGGGGATCATCGCGATGATGACGGATACAGCGATCGCTTGTGTTTTCGTTAAAGCCATAATTTTGCCCAGAAGTGAGCCCAGCAACGGTGTGTCGGCGAGGCCGCTCCCAGCGATCCCCGCTCGCGCGGCTAGGATCGCCAACCTGGCTGGAGCGCCTTGATTGGCACTTTCCAGAACCGCCGCAATTCCAGCAGCCGGGACCGCATAACCTCGTTGGCGGAAAAAGCGAGTGCGCTGATCGAGTGCACGCTTCTCGCGCTTCCTGGCTGCGTCTTCTCCCGTCCCAAGCGAAGCGCCGATTTCACAGTAGTTGTGGCCCTCGAAAT
>JAQGOX010000955.1 GCA_028293365.1 Verrucomicrobiales bacterium
AAATTTGGAGGCACAAGTTGCCTGGGCTTTCCGAACGATCACTTCGCGAAATCCTCATCCGAACGAAGAAGTGATTTTAAAACAATTATTCAACCAGCAGCGGGAGATCTTCGCCGCGGATTCACAGGCCGCCGCGAAACTCGAAAAAATTGGAGAAGCGAAAAATTCCGAGAATCTAAATCCCGCTGATCTGGCAGCAGGCACCGTGCTTGCCGAAGCCATATTCAACCACGACGATGCCGTGATGCGCCGTTAATCAAACGCCTATGAATTGCAGACATATCAATTTCCAAATGGACCGGCGCCAGTTTTTCGGACGATTTGCATTGGGCCTGGGCGGGGCTGCGCTCTTTAATTTGCTGAACAAAAACGCCCACGCCGCGTCGCCGATCCCGAATCCGTTCAAAGGCATCCTGGACGCCCCACATTTTGCACCGAAAGCCAAACGGATTATTTATCTGTTCATGAGCGGCGGCCCTTCCCAGCACGATCTTTTCGATTACAAGCCGCTCTTAAATAAAATGAACGGCGAGGATCTTCCCGAAAGTGTTCGCATGGGCCAGCGCCTTACGGGAATGACCGGTTTTCAGGCGCACTTTCCCCTCGCCGGTTCGATTTTTAAATTCGCCCAACATGGCAAAAGCGGTGCCTGGATCAGCGATCTAATGCCGCAAACCGCAAAAATCGCCGATGAGCTCTGCTTCATCAAATCGATGCATACGGAGGCGATCAACCACGACCCCGCGATCACCTTTTTCCAGACCGGATCGCAACTAGCCGGACGACCCTCGATGGGTTCATGGCTCAGCTACGGACTCGGCAGTGCCAACGAAAACCTGCCCGCCTTTGTGGTGTTAATTTCCAAAGATCGCATTGACCAACCCCTCTACGCCCGTCTCTGGGGAAATGCGTTCCTCCCGAGCATTCACCAGGGAGTCCAGTTTCGCTCCGGCAAAGAACCGGTGCTCTTTCTCGCCAATCCAGACGGGATCTCCAGCGCCAGCCGCCGCAAAATGCTCGATCGACTCGCCGAACTTCACTCATTACAGTTCGAAGACCTCGGCGATCCCGAAATCAATTCACGCGTGGCTCAATACGAGATGGCCTACCGCATGCAAACGAGCGTCCCCGACGTCATGGACATTTCCAAAGAAAGCGACGCAGCTTTTGAACTGTATGGAGAAGAGTCGCGAAAACCTGGGACCTTTGCCGCCAATTGCCTGCTGGCACGGCGCATGGCCGAGCGCAACGTCCGTTTCATTCAACTGTACCATCCGGGATGGGATCAACATGGAGGATTGCCCAACGGTATTCGCCGCCAATGCAAAGATGTCGATCAAGCCTGCTTCGGACTGATTACCGACCTGAAACAAAGAGGTCTTCTCGACGAAACTCTGGTTGTGTGGGGTGGCGAATTCGGCCGTACCAACTATTCCCAGGGCAAACTCACCGCCACCGATTACGGCCGTGATCACCATCCGCGATGCTTCACAGTTTGGATGGCCGGTGGTGGAATCAAACCGGGAATGACTTACGGTGCCACCGATGAGTACGGGTATAATGTAGTCGAAAACCCGGTACACGTGCATGACCTGCAAGCGACCATTCTTCATCAAATGGGCATCGACCACGAAAAGCTTACGTTCAAATTTCAGGGCCGTTATTACCGGCTTACCGACGTAGAAGGCCAGGTTGTAAAATCGATCCTTTCGTAAGGTGGATTGAAAGGGCAGAGCGTGGGGGAGAATAGTATCGCGCACGTGCTTTGACTCGATTCGGCCCGAATCTCTTTTCCGCATTATTGCCCCCCGGCAAAAAGAGGGTGAAAGAGCGTGTGGCAGTGTGTGATAGCGTGTGCGAGCGTGATAATTCAGAAAGCTTCAATCAAGATCTGGAGTAGGAGGGAGAGTTGAGAGGGTTCCAATCTCGGAAATCGTGTCATTTGCGGAAAAAAAATAATTTTTCGTGTTTTTCGTGTCGGAATCGTGTCTTCTCAGAAAAAATCGTGTTTTTGAAAAAAGCGGATCGTGTTTTTATCGTGTCTCGCCGATTCGAAATCGTATCTTTTTCATTCTGATTTTCGAAGATCGTGTTTTCCAGCCGATCGAACCTTCCCCGTGCAAGCGTGGGTGCGAAAAAACATCTGGCGGACTGAGCTCGCGTGCGATGAACGCGCGCGTGCTCTGCAGCCGGTTATTCCCCAATTCACTCCGATTCAAATGTCAAAGAACATCAGTGTCTGGTTTAAAATTGCGAAACGCCCTGCGGCGGGTCTTTTGAAGGGGTCCTTCGTTGGCTCGATCCTTACAGCCCCTGAGGGGCTGCGCGGATCTGGCCGCCTCAGCCGCCGCCAAAATCCCTCGACGCACATCATTCCGTAATTTTAAAAACAGGCTCTTAAACGCGGAAATTTCCGTGTGAGTCGAGTCATCGACCCGACTTGAATGATTGTTTATCAGATTAACCTTCTTTATGTCAATCCTTCGATGCGAAACATCGCTTCCCCTTTATCAGTGGGAATTAAAGAGAGATTACATTTTGGGATGCGATTTAAAGTGCGCGAGGCTGATGGAGCGCGGTTTTGTCAGGGAGACAAACCGCAGCGGTACGGGCGGGATAGGAACGCCTTAATGAATACAACGCGTCCATGGCTCTTTTACATGCTGCGAGTAGTGCTCGGCGCAGATACTCGCGCTCCGTGACGCATGATTCAATCGGCATTAGCCAGTCAAACTGCACATCGGTCGACACAGCCGGGTGGCTAAATGAGATCGTGATTTTATCTTCGCCCTCCGCCCTGGAAAACGAACTCTGGAGAATGGCGGAATCCTGATAAGTAGGTTCCAAGCCCAGCGCGTATTCGGGGAGATTGGGAATTCCGTCGCCGTCGGGATCGCCAAATCAGTGAGTTGCTTTGTGCCCCATCGAAGTTTCCACCAGGTCTCGAAAGTTGCGCCGCGAAGGCGCTGGATTTTCGCGGAATATGAATCGGGAGAGCCACTCCTTGTATCGAACCATGCGGCCAGAACGGGCATGTTCAGACCAATCGTGGGCGCGATGGCTAGGAATCCCA
>JAQGOX010000017.1 GCA_028293365.1 Verrucomicrobiales bacterium
AAGGACTCCGAAAGCCCGAACCGCCAACGCTGCCACGCCCAGCAAAATAGCCGGTCGAAGCGGTTTCTTCCAATAAACAGGCTCAAATCCTTTTAGATTCCGGGCCGCTTTTTCCTGGAGGGCTGCGGCAACCTCGGCCTCAAACTCCTGGGAAATCTTTCGGTCTCCTGAGAGATATTCGGCTGCGGTCGAAAGCTCGCAACCCAGATCGGGGCGCGACGCTTCCGCGTCGAGTGCCGCGTCTTTCAGTCTTGTCGTATCCCGCCGGCTCTTGAGCAACTGCCGGGTGCCCGCTCCAAATACGAGGAGCAACAGCGTGATTCCGCCCAACCGCGCGCTCATCGGCAGCAGAAACCAATAATCGAGCATCGCGACAGCGAGCAGGATTAAGATGAGCCCTGCGCCCACTCCGAAGAGCAGGGCGAGCTGTCGCGACCTATCCCGGGCGCGTGACGCAGCCAGCAATCGGTCTTTCGCGAAGTTCGAGGCATTATCCATAGAGTTTCCCTTTCACGCTACGCAGCGGTTTTATTGGCCATCAACGGTTCCATCAACATCAACAGTAGCGCTCCCAGCAACAAAATGCGCCAGTATTCCCGTCCCTGGTTCGGGTTTCCAAACAGGCTTGCACTAAGAGTCGGATGCAGTGGCTCAGCGCTCCGCACGATTTGTTGTTGCAGCTCTCCCGGCGCCAGTGAGGAGAGGCTTGATTCCGAGGGCGGCAGATTCACAGCGATCCGGCGTAATTCCTTGCCGCTGTCGTCTTTCAACGAATAAATCCCTGGAACATCAAGAACCACATCGCGCAGCCGACCCTGGTCATCGGTCTTAAGCTTTAATTCAGTCCCGCCGTCTCGCTTTAATGTGATTGATTGCCTGGCCAAACCGAGTTCGAAATCGACTTCATTACCGCTCACAAAACTTTCGCTGCTATTGTGATCCAGCACAGTCTTGCGGTTGGCTAGAAAAGTCGCCGTCGCTTGCATCCACGGCACGAATGTCTTGTGCTTCTGCCAATCGGTCCATTTCGTATCCCCGGATGTATTGACCAAAACCACGTTTCCTTTTCCGATTTGTTGAGAAATGACAAGGGGCGTTCCGTCGTCGAATTCGGCCACCACGACGCTTCCGCGAACCGGAGTCAGCGTGAACCTCGTTCTGAACTCTGGAAGCAGAAGGTTTCCGCTATTCGGCTCCGCAAAGACGGAGAATAGAGGCGAACTCTTCTTAAATTCAGCGATTCGCCAGGGGGCTTCAGATTCATCCGTCGATGTCTTTTTGCCCAATTCAGCCGGAAGCACCTCGCGAAATGTACTATTGTACGCATTGGCGCTTACTTCGTCGCCCAGGAAGATCAACAGTCCGCCTCCACCACGCACATAGGACGCCAACGCAGATCCGTCGGCTGTCGACGGTTGCTTCACCGCCGGTAGAGTTACAAATTCAGGTTTGGAATTCCCGGCAGTACCCTGAAGTTTTTGCGGCAAGCCTTCCACTGCAAGCTTCTCAAAAGTATAACGTGATCGCCCCGATTGGTTGGTGCCATGGGCCGGATCCAGCGCTGCGCCAATGAAATAACTCTCTTCCTGAAATACCTTCACTGATTTCTTCGGTTCGACCACCAGTCCGTGCACTGGTTCTGGAACAAACACGGTACTGTAATGTGAATCATCCGCGGCTAGCGAATCCCGCACGTCGATTTTCACCTCTGCAGAGTGCCATCCCGGGGTTAATGCCGGAAGGATCAGCGGCACATTCGTCGTTGCTCCTTCAGCCAGGTCAATCGCACTAGAAGAAACCTCTTGTGAATCGACCTTAAATATCAGGCGCGCGCCGGATAAATTCTCGTCCGAAAAACTACTGACGACTGCCCTTGGTTCGATTTGATTTTGGCGCTCAAGTTGAACCTCTGCCACACTCACGTTCGGGCTAAAGCGCTCCCCAAGATCGAGGATTTTGAGGCTCACGGAATCGGGCAGGGGAACGTTGCCGATATTTTGGCACCCGTTCCGTTGCAGATCGCTCACGATGTAAAGGGTCGTTGGGAAGGCCACATTCCCACGGCTTAGCACCTTGAGTGCATAGCGTAATCCTTCACTTAAATCCCCGGCCCCGGCCGTCGCCTGGAGCTTCGCCAATTTTTCGCTGACGACCGATGCTGGGGCGAATTCGGATATGGTTAAGTTCTGTGCCGCACTGCTTACCAGGGCGACTTGATCGTCAGCCTGCAGCCCAACGAGAACTTTTTGCGCCAATTGCTTAGCCTTCTCCCATTGTTGTCCGCCGATTCCGGTTGCCAGCATCGAGGCTGAAGCGTCGAGCAGGAGTACAACTTGCTGGCGCGGAGCCTGGTTTGCCGCCCTTCCGCCGATCGGCAGGTAAGGTCGCGCAAAAGCCAGCACGACAAGAGCAAAGAGAATCACGCGGACAGCCAGCAGCAATAGATTACGCAGCTTCCGTTTGCGCATCGATTGTTCGTCGCGTTTGACGAAAAACTGGATGGTGCTGAATCGGAGACGCTGGCTTTTGCGGCGCAGGAGAAGATGGATCAGAATCGGTCCTGCGATTCCGGCCAGACCTGCGAGCAGCGCTACATTTGTGAAAAGCGGTAACATAGCTTATTGGGCCGCCCGTTTATCCAGGTAAGACATCATTGCCACATCCAATGGGCTGTCCGTGCGCAATCGTTGATAATCGATTTCGTAGCTTGCACAGAGTTTTCGCACCCGGTCGCAGAATTCGCTCACCCGCCGCTGATACTCCTCCCGAAACGACTCGGCGTGCACCGGAATTTCTTCCAGGGTTTCACTGTCCTCAATGATCAATTCCCCGTCGTAAGGCAGGTCGAGTTCTTCCGGTGCCATCAAATGAAATACGAGCACTTCCTGACCTTGTGAATGGAGTTGGCGCAGCAATTCTCCGCAGGCATTTTCGGCTCCGAGAAAATCGGTGATCACCACAGCCAAACCTGCGCGCGTGATGGTTTGGGTCAGATGAAAGAGCGATGGGTCGATGATGGTTCGTCCTCCTGCCTGCGCATGGGTCAATAGTTGAAAAATCTCATCTGCGTGATGGCGGGTGCTTAATGCGGGCGCCGCCTGCCGCGATTCAGCGCCGAAGACAATCAATCCCGGCGCATCATGCTGCCGCACCATCAAATACGCCAGCACCGCCGCGAGGGTTCGGCC